>JAAYXN010000392.1 GCA_012515885.1 Rhodococcus sp. (in: high G+C Gram-positive bacteria) | reverse complement strand
CGTGATGGCTATGGGTGGACGCGCCGCTGAGGAATTGGTGTTCCACGAGCCGACCACGGGTGCCTCGTCCGATATCGACATGGCTACCAAGATCGCGCGCGCCATGGTCACCGAATACGGCATGAGCGCCAAGCTGGGTGCTGTCCGTTACGGGCAGGAAGGCGGAGATCCGTTCCTGGGTCGTTCGATGGGCAAGCAGTCGGACTACTCGCATGAAGTTGCTCGCGAGATCGACGAAGAGGTGCGCAACCTCATTGAGGCCGCGCACACTGAAGCCTGGTCTATCCTCAACGAGTACCGCGACGTCCTCGACACTCTGGCGAAGGAACTCTTGGAGCGGGAAACCTTGACCCGCAAGGACCTTGAGCAGATCTTCACCTCAGTCGAAAAGCGTCCGCGGATCACGCTGTTCAACGATTTCGGTGACCGCGTGCCGTCAGACAAGCCGCCGATCAAGACTCCGGGGGAGTTGGCAGTCGAACGCGGCGAGCCGTGGCCCCCGGAGGCCGCACCGGAACCCGCCTACAGCGGTGCAGGTGCGCCCACGTCGGAACAGGCACCGAGCAACGGTCACCAGCCAGCGTCAGCTGAAGGCCGTCACGCAGCTCCCGCCCAGCCTGCTCCCGGGTCCTACCCGCAGGGTGCTCCCGATCAGCGTCCCGACTACGGCGCCCCGTCAGGTTGGTCAGCGCCAGGCTGGCCGCCGCGGGACACTGGAACCGCACAGCAACCCCAGGATGGGAAGAACGGTCCGACTGGCAGTCGCTGATCGGTGCGACATAAGGCAGCGGGCGTACGGCCCCGGTGATGGAGGAGTGTTCGGTTGTCCGTCAACGACGTGAGCAGTGAAGGTCGCGGTGCTAGCGGCCTCGACGAGGTGTCACGCACCGACCTCGACGAGGTCATTGCAGGTAGCGCGGCAAGCGATGGCGACGAGGTCGCCATCGCCACCGGTCGTCCGTTCGATCAGGCACGCGCAGAAGCTGCGGTGCGGGAACTACTCCTCGCCGTGGGCGAAGACCCAAGCCGACCCGGGCTCCTCGACACCCCGTCGCGGGTGGCGCGGGCCTACCGCGAAGTGTTCGCCGGCCTCTACACCGACCCGGACGCGGTGCTCAACACCACGTTCGATGAGGGTCACCAGGAACTCGTCGTGGTCAAAGACATCCCCATGTTTTCCACGTGCGAGCACCATTTGGTGTCGTTCCATGGTGTCGCGCACGTCGGATACATCCCCGGACCGACCGGCCGGGTCACCGGCCTGTCGAAGCTCGCCCGCCTCGTCGACCTCTACGCCAAGCGTCCCCAGGTTCAAGAACGCCTCACCAGCCAGGTCGCCGACGCCATGATGCGCAAACTGGATCCGCGCGGCGTCATCGTCGTTGTGGAAGCTGAACACCTCTGCATGGCGATGCGTGGCATTCGTAAACCAGGTGCCCGCACCACAACGTCCGCGGTGCGCGGCACGTTGCAATCGAGCGCAGCCTCGCGCGCTGAGGCTCTGGACCTGATTCTTCGCAAATGAGCCTGATACCCGCGCCTGGACGTACCGCCGTGATGGGAGTCCTCAACGTCACGAGCGATTCGTTCTCGGACGGGGGCCAGTACCTTGATCGCGATGCGGCCGTCACGCACGGTGTGGAACTGGTCAAGCTCGGTGTTGATGTTGTCGACGTGGGCGGCGAGTCCACGCGGCCCGGCGCTACCCGTGTTGATCCGGACGTTGAAGCAGCCCGGGTCGTGCCTGTGATCCGTGATCTCGTTGCCGAAGGTATTTGCGTCAGCGTCGACACCATGCGCGCTTCGGTTGCGTCCGCGGCGATCGAAGCGGGCGCTACCATCGTCAACGACGTCTCCGGTGGCCGCGCAGATGCGGACATGGCGTCCGTGGTGGCGGCCGCGAACGTGCCATGGATTTTGATGCACTGGCGGTCCGCTCAGGATTACCGTCACGACGGAGACGCCGCCCACTACGAGAACGTCGTGTCAGAAGTTACTGAGGAACTGTTGGTCCAGGTAGACCGGGCACTCGAAGCTGGTGTGCAGCAAGAAAACCTGCTCCTCGACCCGGGTCTCGGATTCGCGAAGAACGCCGACCACAACTGGGAGTTGCTGCATGCACTGCCGGAGCTGGTGGGGCTCGGTTTCCCCGTCCTCATCGGTGCGTCTCGTAAACGTTTCCTCGGTGCCCTGTTGACCGATGTTGCGGGAGAGCCGCGACCAGCCGGCGGCCGTGAAACGGCTACCGCCGTCATTTCAGCGATCGCCGCAATGAACGGAGCGTGGGGGGTGCGTGTTCACGACGCACAAGCCTCGCTCGACGCCATTGCTGTTGCCGATGCGGTGAGGCGGGGCCATGTCTGACCGGATTGAATTGCGCGGCCTGAAGGTGCGGGGCCATCACGGGGTGTTCGAACATGAGCGTCGCGATGGACAAGACTTTTTCGTGGACATCACGGTGTGGATGGACCTAGCGCCTGCAGCTCGCAGTGACGATCTCACTGACACGCTGCACTACGGCGAACTGGCCGAGCTTGCCGCCGATATCGTGGCGGGCCCACCACACGATCTGATTGAGACAGTTGCTGGCCTCGTCGCAGAGGCGGTGCTGGTCAAAGACCAACGCGTGCAGCGTGTCGAGGTCACCATCCACAAGCCGTCGGCGCCCATTCCGCTCACTTTTTCTGACGTGGCGGTGGTTGTCGATCGCGTGCGAGTCGATGCAAGCGGGGTGCTCTGATGACCCGCGCGGTGCTATCGATCGGCTCCAACATTGGCGACAGCTTGGGGCATCTGCGTACTGTCGTTGACGCGCTGGCTGATTCGGTCGTCAGCGTCTCGCCCGTGTACGTCACACCGCCCTGGGGTGGGGTGGAGCAGCAGGATTTCCTCAACGCGATCGTTGTGGTCGACGACCCGGACGTTGACGCGTCCCAGTGGTTACGCCGAGGTCAAGAACTTGAAGCTGCCGCTGACCGGGTCCGTGAAACACGGTGGGGTCCACGAACACTCGATGTCGATGTTGTTGCCTGCTACGACACGTCAGCGAATGAGCTGGGGGAGAGCATCACCAGTGGTGACCCCGAGTTGACGTTGCCGCATCCCCGCGCCCACGAGCGGGCGTTCGTCCTCATCCCGTGGCTCGATGTTGACCCCGATGCGCGTCTTGTTGTCGACGGCGAACCCGTGCGCGTTGACCAACTTGTGGAGCGCCTCGATGCGAGCGAACGGACGGGCGTGCGACGACACGAGGGGGTGCTGCGCTGATGAAACCCACACGAATTTGGGATCTGCTGGGGCTGCTGGTTTTCGCGGCCGTCGCGACGTGGATTCTTGTGCGGGTTTTCTACGGCTCATTTCCACCGATCTCAGTGTTCGCTGGAGCTTCGCTATATCCCGTGGCAGTGATCGAAGTGGTCTTGGCTTTCATGGTCCGTGCCCGCGTCGCTAACCGCGAGATCGGTGCCGACCCCCGTCAACTCCATCCGATCACTGCGGCACGTACCGCTGCGCTAGCGAAAGCATCAGCACTGGTGGGTGCCGCAGCAGCGGGAGTGTGGATCGGATTCTTGCTGTATCTGTTGCCGGAACAGTCCTTTTTGAGTGCGGCAGCGGCCGATACACCCGGCGCGTGGATCGGACTCGGCGGCGGCGTCGCACTCGTGGCGGCCGCGCTGTGGCTCGAACATTGCTGCCGCACGCCTGACGACACCGACGAGCCTGCACACTGATGTTCACCGCCGAGCCTTGTGAAGATTCAGTCCCGATGCGGCTAAATCCGACCAGTACCCTAAGACCATGACGAATGCGGGGCGGCAGCCAAGGGGTGCTTCGCGGCGAGCGCCGCGACGTGCTCTGCAAGTGATCGTGGCCGCTCTACTCGCCCTCGCTTTCGCAGCCTCCCTCTTTTTGATCTTCACCGAAAGCGTCCAACTGCTGCGCATCGGCATTGTCGTCGCCGTGTGGGGCACCGTGTTCGGTGCGATCGCCCTCACCAAATACCGGCGTGAAACAGATTTGGCGCGTGCTCGTGCAGGCGACCTGCAAACGGTGTACGAGCTGCAATTGGAACGGGAAATCACAGCGCGCCGCGAATACGAACTGACAGTGGAACACCGCGTTCGCGCTGAGGTGCGTGCCGACGCAGAAGAAATGGCGGCCCTGCGCAACGAGCTGTCGGTGCTGCGACGCAACCTCGAACAGCTCTTCGACGCCGGCATGTACCGCGAACGTCCAGCACTGTACGGAAATGAGCGCCCCGCCCTGTATGGAAATGAGCGCCCCGCGCTACGGGCCGACTCAACGAGAATGCCGGAACTTTCCGGCGGCGCCTACTCGAGCTACCAACCCGCCGCATCCGGGCTGTATATCCCAGGTTCGACCTCCGAGGACTACGTGCCGTCGCAGCCAACTGGCCAGGGCGGACCCCAACGAGCGCAGGACGAGCGAGCGCGCAACGGCGGGCCGATGCTCTCATCACCCGACGACGCCCCCGTCACCGCGGAAACCGCGATCCTCGCCGAAACTGTGCGCGACGAGCCCTACGAAATCCCCAAGCCCGCCCCCGCGCCGTCTCAAGCATGGACGCCGCCGCCTGCCCCGAAGCCACCGGAGCCCCTCAAGCGCCCCGAGCCCCCGAAAGCGCCGGAGCCCCCGAAAACATCAGAGCCTTCCGCGGAGCTCGACTTCAGCCAATGGCCAGGGTTCAAGCAGAACCAGACGCCCACGCAGGCTCCCCAACCTGCACCGGCGCCGTCGTTTGTTCCGGAACCGCAATCGGCCCCGCCTGCGCCAGCTCCGCAGCCAGCCCCTGAGCCTGCGCCCGCACCGGAACCGCCGTCGTGGTCGCCGCCGCCCACCCCGGAGCCGGTCGCTCCGCCGTCCACCGGCACCGAGAACCAGTTCGAGAGCGGACGCAGACTGCCGCCGCAGTCGTCATCGGAACAGGCTTTTAGCCCCGTCATTGACGATCTTCTGCTCGGCTCGGAACCGAAAGAAAACCCGGGACCAATAGAGCAGCCCCGCGATGCCGAGCCCGCACAGCCCGAGGCCAGTTTCGAGCCCCAGGCCAGTTTCGAGGACGAGCAGGACACGACACCGCGACGTCGACGCCGCGCAGCCGACGAAGACGCCGACACCGGCGCGCATTCGACGGGCCTGAGCGTCGCTGACATCATCGCGAAAGCACGCGCCGCCGAGGAGAGCGGAAACTCCGGGGGCCATAACGGCAGCTCGAACGGTGCAGGTAGCTCCGCCGTAGGCACGGGGCGTCGCCGTCGTCGACTCGACTAGCAGGTCTCTCGCTGGTAGTCACCTCGTTGATGGGCGCCTGAGCCCGACCAGCGAATAATCTGCGTGGCCGAAAATCCGCGTGGCACAGATCACCCTTCGGTGGCGTGGCGCAGGCTTTGCCGCGGCGACTATCCTCGCGAAGGAACGTCCGGTACCCGCAAGGCGGGACTGGAACGAACGAGAGGAACCTGTGTGACCTCCTTGGGGATCACCAATGGGCCCGCCCCTGCGCGTCTGAATGTTGGCGTCGTTTCTGCGGGCAAAGTGGGCACCGCGCTCGGCGCAGCTTTAGAGCAGGTCGGCCACGTTGTTGGCGCTGTATCGGCTGTGTCGCAACAGTCGCGTTTTCGCGCTGCACAGCGGCTCCCTGAGTCGCAAATACTCCCTGTCGCCGACGTTGCGAGCCGTTCTGAACTGCTGATTCTCGCTGTCCCGGACGATGAGCTTTCCTCGTTGATCGCAGGCCTGGCCGCTACCGAATCGGTACCGGCAGGCACAATCGTCATCCACACTTCAGGTGCCAACGGTGTCGGCATCTTGGAGCCGTTGACCAGGCAGGGAATTATTCCGCTCGCCATCCACCCGGCGATGACGTTTACCGGCCATGACGAAGACGTGGCCCGGTTGGCGTCCGCGTGTTTCGGGATCACCGCGGCAGACGAAATCGGCTATGCGATCGGGCAATCACTGGTGCTCGAAATCGGTGGAGAGCCGCTGCGCGTGAGCGAAGAGAGCCGTTCGCTCTATCACGCAGCACTCGCCCACGGCAGCAACCACCTGGTGACCCTTGTCGTCGATGCGGTGGCTGCGTTGCGTGCGGCGCTCAGCGGCGACGAACTACTCGGCCAACAACTCGTGGATAACGATCCTGGCGGACTCGCGGAACGGGTTCTGCAACCGCTGCTGTCCGCGGCCCTCGACAACGCGCTACGCCGCGGACCGGCAGCGTTGACCGGGCCCGTCGCTCGCGGCGACGTCGATGCCGTCGCCACACATCTGCGTGTCCTCACCGACCTAGATCCTGATCTGGCGGCCGGATATCGCGCGCTGTCACTGCGTAGCGCTCAGCGCGCGCACCCCGAATCCGAGATTGTCGAAATGCTGGAAGGTCGGTCATGACGAGCACTGCCCCAGGTGGCTACACCCGTGGTGAACTCACCGTTCACCACGACCCCGAGGCACTGACCCGCGTGTCCCGGGCGCTGCGCGGCGTCGGTCGACAGGTTGCACTCGTCCCCACAATGGGTGCCCTACACGCTGGCCATTTGGAGCTGGTGCGCGTCGCCAAACTCACCGGCGCCGTCGTGATCGTCTCCATTTTCGTCAACCCGCTGCAGTTCAGTGCCGACGAAGACCTCGACGCCTACCCGCGCACCCTCGAAGCGGACCTGGAACTGCTTCGCGGAGCCGGTGTCGAGTTGGCATTCGTGCCGAACGCTGCGGCGATGTACCCGAACGGGCCCCGCACGACGGTCCTCCCCGGGCCGCTTGGTGCTGAACTGGAAGGCGGCAGCCGTCCAACACATTTCGCGGGCATGCTCACCGTCGTCGCCAAACTGTTCCACATCGCCCTCCCGCACATCGCGTACTTCGGGGAGAAGGACTACCAGCAGCTGACCCTCATCCGGCAGATGGTGACCGACCTGAACTTTGACCTGCGCGTAGTGGGCGTCCCGACCGTGCGTGAACACGACGGGCTCGCCCTCTCCTCACGCAACCGCTACCTGAACGAAGACGAGCGGGCCGCAGCAACAGCGCTATCGGCAGCCCTCATCGCCGGCGCCCATGCCGGTGCCGGTGGTGTCGACGCGATCCTCGCCACGGCCCGCGAAGTCCTCGCCGTCAGCCCCAGCATCGACGTCGACTACCTCGAAGTACGCGCACCCGACCTGACCGCGCCACCCGAACGCGGAGACGGGCGACTGCTTGTCGCTGCCCGCATCGGGTCCACACGCCTCATCGACAACGTCGGCGTCGCCGTCGGAACTGGCTTCCTTGAGCGCGACACCGACAGCAACTCTGACGCCGTCGACGACCTCTTCTAACAACACCCCCGCTGATAACCAGCGACCCGAACCGCACCGCAGACCCGCACTACCGAAAGGCAGACGAGATGTTCCGCACCATGATGAAGTCCAAGATCCACCGGGCCACCGTCACCCACGCCGACCTGCACTACGTCGGCTCCGTTACCGTCGACCAGGACCTGATGGATGCCGCGGATCTGCTCGAAGGCGAGCAGGTGTGCATCGTCGACATCAACAACGGCGCACGGCTCGAAACGTACGTTATTGCTGGT
>JAAYXN010000391.1 GCA_012515885.1 Rhodococcus sp. (in: high G+C Gram-positive bacteria) | reverse complement strand
GCGCAGCTGGTGCAGCATGCCGACCTCGGTGGCGACCAAAACCTGACGGGCACCTGTCTCACGAGCCGCGTCGAGCATGCCGCCGGTCGAAAGGATCTTGACCTTCTCGTCCGGGACGAATCCTTCACCAGCGAGGTAGAGCGCCGACGTGGCGCAGCCGCATTCGGGGTGCACGAAGAGGTCAGCGTCTGGGTGCGACTTCGCCTTAGCAGCGAGTTCGTCACCGTTGATGCCTGCGTGGACGTGGCATTCGCCCGCCCAAATGTGCATGTTCTCGCGGCCGGTGACGCGTTTGACGTGCGCACCGAGGAACTGGTCGGGCAGGAACAGCACTTCACGATCAGGATCGATCGAGGCTACGACGTCGACAGCATTGGACGACGTGCAGCAAATGTCAGTGAGTCCCTTTACCTCTGCGGTGGTGTTGACATATGAGACGACCACAGCATCTGGGTACTCGTCTTTCCAGGCCCGCAGGTCTGCGGCGGTGATCGAGTCCGCGAGCGAGCAACCGGCCCGCTCGTCTGGGATGAGGACGGTCTTTTCTGGGCTCAGGATCTTCGCGGTCTCGGCCATAAAGTGCACGCCGCAAAAGACGATGGTGTCTTCGGGTGCCTCGGCGGCGATGCGAGATAGTGCCAGCGAGTCGCCGACGTGATCGGCAACGTCTTGGATTTCAGGCAGCTGGTAGTTGTGCGCGAGCAGGGTGGCCCCGCGCTCACGGGCGAGGCGCTTGATCTCGGCAGCCCACTCTTCGTTGGCTTCGACACCGGTGTATCCGCCGGGCGCGTCAACGATCTGCGCGCTCCCCTCCCACAACGTTGTGCTCGTCATGGTGTGCTCCTTTAGCCTGAACCCGGACGTCTTAAAGCCCGAATTGTCGAAAACTTGGTTTTCGACTTATGATCGAAAACATGGTTCATGGTAGCACTACGCACGAGGTGCTCGCCGCGGTGCTCCAGGTACGACCCGCATCAGACTGCATCAATGCAGGTCAACCGGATGATCCGCGGCGATCGAGCGATACCGGCCCCCTTGAGCTGGCCGTCCTGCTGTGGCAGCGAGCCCTCGACCCGCAAAAAGGCACATGGTCACTTCCTGGCGGACGTCTCGGCGACGAGGAAGACCTCGACTTATCCGTGCGACGTCAACTTGCCGAGAAGGTCGACGTGCGCGATGTGGCCCACCTCGAACAGCTCTCCGTGTTTGGCGAACCGCACCGAGTCCCTGGCCCGCGCACAATCGCATCCACATTCCTCGGCCTTGTCCCCCTCCCCGCCGATCCGACCCTGCCACCGGACACCGCATGGCATGCCGTGTCGAATCTGCCGGAGATGGCGTTTGACCACCGCATCATCGTCGAACACGCACGCACCCGACTGGCCGCCAAGCTCTCCTATACCAACATCGCGTTCGCACTAGCTCCCGACGAGTTCTCCATGTCCGAGCTACGTGAAATTTACTGCGCTGCACTGGGTTACCAAGTCGACGCAACGAACCTGCAACGCGTCTTGAGCCGACGTGGCGTCATCACCGCGACCGGGCATATCGCGCGGTCCGGCCGATCTGGCGGGCGACCACCCGCGCTCTACCGGTTCACCGATCAGGCGTTGCGCGTCACCGACGAGTTTGCGGCGCTCAAACCGCCCACCTGATCTGTGCCTGCGCGATCGGTCTCGGAACCTTCCAGTTCAGCGTCGGGTTCTTCAGGCCCGTACAGCGCGTCACCGACCCCCAGATCGTCGTGCGGGCTCAGTAGCGCCGCAATCGCAATCGTCACCGCACTGGCCAACGGCGCGAACATCAGCATCCACGGCGTGGCCATGCCCGGCGCAGTAGTCACGACCTGCCCCACCGGAACCGCGTCGGTGATCGAATCGAATCGCAGCACCTGGACACCAAGCCCTGTCGCAGCCATAGCAGCTGCTCCGAGGGCCGCGGCACCGACAATCGCGGCGAGCAGAGTCACACCGCGGCACCGTCGCATCTGCCACGCCGCTAGCGCCACCGCAATGCCGAATGGCACACCAATGCACGCAAAGATCGCGCCCGCGTTGTAGCGGTTCAGTTCCGTCTTAGGTAGCAAGACGGCGGGCTGTCCGCCAGCGATGAGGAACTGCTGGCCGGAAACCAGCGCACCCCACAGGAGCCCGATAAGTGCGCCAGCCACGATCGACGAGGCCACGACAGTGAGCACGATTCGCGGCAGCGAATAGACACCTGGGTCGGGACTCACACCGGGGACAGCGCTCACGCTAGGGACGCTACCGCTGTCCGCCCTGGGCGGAGTCCGACACTCCGTGACGCGAGCACTTAGCCCACCAGCCGTCCGGGCTGATCTGCACCACCATGCGTCGCCCGCACTGCGTGCAGTAGCGCGGCGGCTCCAACCCCAACAGTGCAGCCTGAGGCAGTGCCTGGTCTTCACCAGGGACGATCACCTTGCCGGTAAACGGGTTGTATAGCTCGGGTGCCTCACCGCGAGCTGCATCAGAACCCGACTCGGGGAACAGCTGATCGAGCCTTGAGGACCGGGCCGAAGACGACCCGACAGCATCAGAGCGTGTCATTAAGTGCCTTGATCGGCATTTGGAGATCGACGAGAAGATCGAGGTCCTTTTCGGCGGGACGCCCGAGAGTGGTCAGGTAGTTGCCGACGATGACCGCGTTGATTCCACCGAGGATGCCCTGTTCCGCACCCAAGTCACCGAGGGTGATTTCACGTCCGCCGGCGAAGCGCAGGATGGTGCGTGGCAGTGCGAGACGGAACGCCGCAACAGCCTTGAGTGCCTCGCTCGCAGGGAGGACGTCGAGATCGCCGAAGGGGGTTCCTGGGCGCGGGTTGAGGAAGTTTAGTGGCACCTCGTCGGGCTCAAGCTCGGCGAGATCGGCCGCGAACTCCGCACGCTGTTCGAGGGTCTCCCCCATGCCGAGGATGCCACCACAGCACACTTCCATGCCTGCCGCGCGCACCATCTTGAGAGTGTCCCAGCGTTCTTCCCACGTGTGGGTGGTGACGACCTTCGGGAAGTGCGAACGCGCAGTCTCCAGGTTGTGGTTGTAGCGGTGCACGCCCATAGCTGCGAGCTGATCGACCTGCTCCTGGTTCAGCATCCCCAGCGAGCACGCGATCTGAATGTCGACCTCGTTGCGGATGGCCTCAATTCCAGCGGCTACCTGAGCGAGCAGGCGCGCGTCGGGTCCGCGGACGGCGGCGACGATGCAGAATTCGGTGGCGCCTGATTTCGCCGTCTGCTTCGCGGCTTCAACGAGGCTGGGGATGTCCAGCCAAGCGGCACGAACCGGGGAGGCGAAAAGACCGGACTGCGAGCAGAAATGGCAATCTTCGGGGCAGCCGCCCGTCTTCAGGCTGATGATGCCTTCGACCTCGATCTCCGGGCCGCACCACTTCATGCGCACATCGTGGGCGAGGCCGAGTAGCTCTTCGAGACGATCGTCCGGAAGCCGCAGCACTTCGAGAACGTCGTCTCGTCCGAGGCCCTGTCCGCCATCAAGCACCTGGATGCGTGCGCGCTCCAAAATATCGACGTGCTCAGAATCTTGTGGTTGCGAGTGCTGCACAGACGCGGAGGTCACAGAAAGCTCCTGAGGATCACCGGCATCCGAAGAATTGAACACCGTACAAGTTGAACGGCGTTCACGTTAGAGTCGTGGGTGCGATAGTGTCAACGCCAGTTACAAAAAACAAGGTCAACGCGAAAAACAGCGAAGCGAAGCCGGGTAGTTCCCACAACCCCGCTACGTGAGTTCGACCATGAGCGATTTCGGCTGTGAGCGCTCTCGACCAAAAGCGGTAAGGAGCCCGACATGCAGTTGCGACGTGCTGATGTCTTGGACGGCGCCATGTCCATCCTCAATGAGTACGGTCTCGCGGACCTGACGATGCGCCGCCTCGCGACGTCCCTCGGCGTCCAGCCAGGCGCCCTGTACTGGCATTTCCCCAACAAGCAGACGCTACTCGCCGCGATGGCCGACACCATCTTGGCGAACGTTGCGGCGCAGACACCGGACGCTGCGCATGGTGATTCTGTGGTCGGTGACGCTGCGGCCGACGACCCCGGGGCCCGCGGCTCAGGGTGCGGCGACTGGTCGCAGGACTTCTTCGGCCTTGCCCACCGGATGCGGTCGGCGCTCCTCGCGCACCGAGACGGCGCCGAACTTGTCTCCGCTACCTACGCGTCTCGGCTGGCAGATTCTGGTCCCCGCGACGCCTTCGCGGATATCGCGCGCGCTGCAGGTTTGTCGACGGAGCACGCCGAGCTTGCCTCCTACACGCTGCTCTACTACGTGCTCGGGCACACCGTTGATGAGCAGTCACGGGCACAGATGGAATCGATTGGTGCCCTCACTCGCGGGCCGGTGGCTGGGGCCACCGACCAGGTCATCGACGAGGATCTCCTCGATGGTGATCCTGCGGTGCGTTTCGATTTCGGTCTGTCGCTGTTTGTCGACGGAATCCGGGCTCGCGTGGACCCTGTCGATGAGTTAGCCCGACAGCGTTCGCACGGGCAAGATTCACAGGGGCAACATTCACACGGCCAGACCTCACACCGGTAGCTGCACCCAGTCTGGCGCCGCTGCGATAAACGCGCCGCGCTCCAGAGAGCCCACCCCTTCCGGGATAGCGCCCAGCAGCGCTGCGCCCGTCACCTCACCAAGATCGTCACGATTACAGCGCTCAGCCAATCCCGGCTGGTGCGGCCACGAGCCAATAATCAATCCTGCGCAGGTCACCGCGGCATCTTCGATTGCGCGGACGGTGAGTTCGGAATGGTTGAGCGTCCCCAGTCCTGCCGCGGTCACTACGACCACCGCCGCGCCCACGCTGCGGGCCACGTCGATCACCGTGAAGTCGGCACCCAACCGCACCAGTACGCCGCCAGCACCTTCCACCATAACGACATCGTGGCGGCTATCTAAATCTTCGATCGCGGCCACGACTTCAGCGAGCGTCAGCAAAGCCATGTTGGCGCGCCGCGCCGCGGTGACTGGGCCGAGCGGCTCTGGGTAGCGCGCAAGCTCGACGACCTCGCTCACTCCACTGAGCCGGGTGACATCCGCAAGGTCACCGGGCTCGCCCGGTGCAATACCTGTCTGCGCTGGCTTGCACACGGCCACGGTGTAGCCAGCGTGCTCCGCGACTGCCGCTAGTGCCGCAGTGACAACCGTCTTACCGACATCGGTCGAGGTGCCGGTGACGACGAGGACAGTCACCGCCCAGCCTCGTCGCGGGCATCAGTCAGTACCTCTGCCAACACGGCGGCAATCCGGACGAGTTCGCTGTCAGTAAGAGATGCGCGTGCCGTCAGCCGGAGCCGGGAAGTGCCTTCCGGTACTGACGGTGGACGGAAGCATCCGACGTGAACACCCAGTTCGCGGCACCGAACCGAGGCGTCGTAAGCGCGCTGCGGGTCGCCGAGGATGATCGAGACGACCGCGGATTCGGGAACAGATGCACCGCCGTAGCGAGCGAGTTCGCGGGCGCGGTCTAGAACGTCCCCGGCGCGCTGGGGCTCGCGGCGCAGAACAGCGAGAGCAGCGCGAGCCGCACCAACTGCGGCGGGCGCCAACCCGGTATCGAAGATGAAGGTGCGTGCGGCATCGATGAGGTGTGCCCGCACTTCTTCGGCGGCCAGGACGGCGCCGCCCTGACTGGCTAGTGATTTCGACAGCGTTGCGGTGACAATCAGATCAGGTTCGCCTGCGAGGCCGTATTCGTGGACCAGACCGCGTCCGCCCTCGCCGCGCACACCAATCCCGTGTGCCTCATCAACGAGGAGCAGGGCACCTCGGTCGCGGCACACTCGGTGAAGGTCATGTAGTGGCGCGAGATCGCCGTCGGCGCTGAACACCGAATCGGTTACCACCAACGCGCGCTCTTCAGTGCGGGTAGCGAGCGCTTCGTCTACTGCTGTGACGTCGGCATGGGGTGCGACGACGACTCGCGCGCGGGAGAGTCGGCACGCGTCGACAATCGAGGCGTGCGATCCGGCGTCGGACACGATGAGCGTTCCCGGCCCGCTCAGGGCCGTGATGGCGCCGAGGTTGGCGGTGTAGCCGGAAGAGAACACGAGTCCTGACTGCGCTCCGACGAACTCTGCGAGTTCGTCTTCCAGCAGTTCGTGTTCGGTCGTCGTGCCTGTCACCAGGCGTGATCCGGTCGCACCCGCCCCCCACCGCTCCAATGCTCGCTGCGCGCCAGCGATCACGTCGGGGTGGCGCACGAGCCCCAGATAGTCGTTGGACGCGAGGTCGATCAGTGCACTGTCTGCTTCGCGGGGACGGAGTTCGCGCCGCAACCCTGCCTGTCGCCGCGCGTTTTCGACGGTGGCTAACCAGGCCAGCGAGGCTAGCTGCGTGGTGGTCATAGGCGTCGAGATTACTCCGCAAGCTTGAACGCCGTTCAAGCGCATGAGCCAGACTTGAACAGTGTTCAACCTGATGGCTAGGGTCAGGGCGTGCTTACTGGAACCATCCCCGCAGCGGCAGATGATGGTGCGCAGTTTGATTGCGAAGCCGTCGACGCCCAGCATGTGTGGCATCCCTACGGCGCGTTTCCCGCAAGCACGCGCCCCCTCGTTGTCGAGAGCGCATCTGGTACCCGACTCACCCTCGCGGACGGGCGCGAACTCATCGACGGGATGAGTTCGTGGTGGGCAGCGATTCACGGCTACCGGCACCCTGCTCTTGACACCGCAGCCACTGATCAACTGGCCAAAATGAGCCACGTCATGTTCGGCGGACTCACCCATGAGCCCGCTGCCCGGCTCGCGCAGCTACTCGTCGATATCACTCCGCAGGGCTTGGACAAGGTCTTCCTCGCCGATTCGGGTTCAGTATCGGTGGAAGTCGCAGTGAAGATGAGCCTGCAGTATCAGCGCAGCGTCGGCCGCCCGAACCGGACACGACTATTGACGTGGCGCGGAGGCTATCACGGCGATACCTTCGCGCCGATGAGCGTGTGCGATCCCGCGGGTGGCATGCACGCACTGTGGACGGACGTCCTCGCGAAGCAGGTGTTCGCGCCGATTCCTCCCGCCGAGTACGACAAGAATTACGTACAGGTTTTTGCCGATCTCGTCGCCACGCATACCGATGAACTGGCCGCGGTCATCGTCGAGCCGATCGTTCAGGGTGCGGGCGGAATGCGTTTTCATGATCCGCGCTATCTCACGGCGCTGCGCGGCATCTGCGACGAGCATGGCGTGCTGCTGATCTTTGACGAGATCGCCACCGGTTTCGGCCGCACCGGAGAACTTTTTGCCGCCGATCATGCGGGGGTGAGCCCGGACATTATGTGTGTGGGTAAGGCACTGACCGGCGGCTATTTGACGCTTGCGGCCACCCTGTGCACCAGTGAGGTCGCGGAAGCGATTAGTAGCGGTGAGGCTGGTGGTCTGATGCACGGCCCCACGTTTATGGGCAACCCGCTTGCCTGCGCGATCGCCCTCGCGTCTACCGAGTTGCTGCTTTCTCGGGACTGGCGCGGTGAGGTCGCGGCGATCAACGAGGCGTTGCGCGCTGGGCTTGAACCCGCCAAAGCACTGCCCGGTGTTGCCGATGTCCGCGTTCTCGGCGCGATCGGCGTCATCGAACTCCGCGACCAGGTGGACATGCAGCGAGCCACCGACATCGTCGTCGACAGCGGTGTGTGGCTGCGCCCGTTCCGCAACCTCATTTACACCATGCCGCCGTATATCAGCAGTGCTAAAGACCTTGAAAAGGTTACTACCGCAATGGTTTTAGCTTCTCAGTAGCTACCGGCGGCAGAACACTCGACACCCAACCGCGCCGCGGCATCTGACACAATGGGCGCCGAACCGGACAACTCGACCAACGAAGGTGAAGACGCACCGATGCCGAAGAAGATGCCACGTTCCACCTCTACGCAGGACAAACACACGCCGCGACTTCGCGGACCAAGCGTGTGGCGATACGGGGCGGTGGCAGCAACAACTCTCGCCATCGTCGGTGGACTAACCACACCCGCATTCGCAGCTCCCGAGGCTCCGGCTGCGCTGTCGTGGTCAGCCTGCCCCAGCGAATACCAACTCGACGCGTCCACCAATCAGTGCGCTTCTGTTCCCGTCCCCATCGACTATTCAAATCCGGACGCGGGCACGATCGATATTCTCGTCACCCGCCACCGCGCCACCAACCAGGGCGAATCACGCGGGGTGCTTTTCACCAACCCTGGCGGTCCAGGTGGCGACGCCATCGGCTCAAATTCAATGTTTGCTGCGGTACTGCCAGATGCTGTGACATCTGAGTGGGACCTTATCGGCGTCCAACCGCGCGGACTGGCGCACGCTGGCGCCGTCGAATGCAGCCTCAGCGACGAAGCTCTCGCGCAGCTCGGCCTGGGACTTGGAGTGGGCGCCACTGCCCGTGAATCCTGCACCAGCGCAGGCAGCACCGCACACCTGACGACGGAGAACACGGCACGAGATTGGAACGAAGTTCGGCTCGCCCTTGGTGAAGAGTCGATCGACATTTACGGGCTGTCCTACGGAACGATCCTTGGCTCCACCTACGCCACCCTGTTCCCGCAGCACACCGGGCGGATGATTCTCGATTCTGCGGCCGACCAAGATTCACTGTGGAGCGAACTTCTCTGGCTACAAAACGACGGCTACAAGGGTCGGTTCTACGACCTGATGCAGTGGCTCGCCGACCACAATGACGTCTACGGACTCGGCACTACCCCACTCCAGGTGTACCAGCGGTGGTCTGATCGCATCGTCGAAGAAGCAGGCGGCAATCCCACTCTGGCTCCGCCTCCCGCGCAAGTGGGTGACGTCCCGCCTGGACTCCTCGCTGTCGCCGACGCCTACCGTCTTGGTGTCGACCTCACCGGCCCGGCTCGGGTTCGATTCGAAGCATTTATGCGTAGCCTGGCCGACCCCACCCACCACCAGACCGCATCGGGAACCTACATCGCTACCCGTCAGCTGCTTCCCCAGCGCAACAACTGGCCTATTGCTGCCGAGCTGATCCGGCACGGAGTGGACGTACTTCCTGACGGTGCGCTGGGCGTAGAGGGCGAGGATCTGGACGAGATCATTCAGTTCCAGATGATGCAGACGCTGGTTCTCTGCAACGAAAACACTGTGGCGCCGCGCCTTGATCGCGTCCCCGGCTGGTTGTTCTCCACCTTCGTTTTCGGCGACCTTTTCGACG
>JAAYXN010000390.1 GCA_012515885.1 Rhodococcus sp. (in: high G+C Gram-positive bacteria) | reverse complement strand
GAATCACACTGTGGTCACCTCTGATCCCGGCGATATGAACGCCATCGACCCGGCAGTTTCCGTCATCGTCATCTAGGGAGATGTCCCTTAATCTGCTGTTCTCCGGTGAACCGGCATAGCCGCCCCAATCCCAGTCAGTGACACACCATCAAAATTGGGGCCCCGGGGCTGGATATGTGCCGAGGCGAGGCGTACCGTCACATGCGTTTTATAAGGACACCAGAGTTTTAGAAGAACATCCGCGCGGCGATGACCTCGCCGTACGAAGTTCGAGACAGGATCTTCCATGACTGAAGTGAGCTTGAGTCAACTAGAGGCCGCACTGGCTGAAGGTGCTCCGCTGATTGACGTTCGTGAACCCGATGAGTTCGAACAGGTTCGAGTTCCCGAGGCAGTACTGATTCCATGTAGCGAATTCGTGGAACGGTGCGGCGAAATCCCCGAGGCCGAGACCGTCTACATCATTTGCGCGGTCGGCGGACGCAGCCTGCAGGTCGCCAACTACCTTCAGGCCCGCGACATCAACGCCGTCTCAGTAGCAGGCGGAACCACCGCGTGGATGCAGTCGGGACGCTCCGTCGAATCCGGCGCCCCCGCAACCGTCTGAACACGAGGCTCCGACGCTAGCCGCCGCACCAGTTCGCGTCGGCCAGCTCGCGCCCGCAGCAACGCCGCGACAGTCGCTGCCGTCACCACCATCCACGCCCCGCCGAGTATCACCAGCAGCACTATCCCGGCGAGGTAGATCGTGGTCTTGTTGGCGGCCTCACTCAAAGCGATCGCGCCCGACGCGCACGTCCCGATCGGGAACGTGAAACTCCACCATGACGGCGCAAACGGCAGTCGACGGCGCACCGCAACTCCCGTAGTGGCACCCATCGCCGCAAACGCGACCAGCCCGATCGTGCCGAATACGAATCCGTAGCCCACACCAAACGCCCTGGCCCAGGTGCCGTGCCCCAGTAGGTTTGCGGCGGCAACAGATTGACCGACCACACCGAGCGGAATCCACAGTGTCGGCACAACAGGTCCCCACGGAATCCCTTCCGCGCGCAATTGGCGTGCGAGGGGCAGGCCGACAATGACGACACCGATCAGCGCCGCACCAAACTGGATGTATCCGAAAACCGTGAGGGCGGTAGCGATGCCGCCGCCTAATTCAGCGGCCAATATCGCCCCGGTTGCGGCCGAGACCATGGGCGGCACCACCGGCATCAACCACGCCGGGACTGGTGGTGACGGATAGCCTTTCGCGCTCAGGACCCGGCGGAGCATCGCCGTGTAGGTGGCGATGCCGATGACGGTGCCTATCGCCCACAGCAGGGCCTGCACATCGGTGGCGACGGTATCGCCAAGAATCCCGCGCCCCGCCGAACCGGATGCGGCACCCACCGTCAGGATGGCCATCGCGATCGCGCCGGTGAACGGGAACATCAGGGGATCGCGCAGATCCCCTCGCGCAGCCTGGGGATACCGCAGCCAGCGGCGGGCATAGCTTGCCGTGAGGACGAGGAGCAGCAGTGTCGCGATCACCCAGAAGGTGACGGCGACAGCGTGCAGGATGCTGTGGACGCCGGTGTTGTGCACTGCCGACGACTCGGCGGCAGCTGAAGCAACGACCGCGATAATCCCGGTCCCCATCACACTCGCGAACCAGTTCGGGGTCATGGACTTAACGTTGCCGTGCCAGGGGTCTAAGTAGTAGATCCCTCAACTTTGACACCTCACAACCAGGATTTGTGGCCCGATGATTCAGGCTGGATAACGCACACTCGCACGTATGCAACTTTGGTTGCATTGGGTTGTGGTTGCAACTAGAGTTGGAAAATGCGGATCGCGGATGCTGCTCTAAGGCGTGGCTTCACAGTTGAGCAAATTGAGCACGCCGTGGTGCATCACATTGATGAGTTTCGTGATCAGGGTGATCATTCACTCGCAATGCTCATCGGGCCAGATCCGTCGGGTGAGCTTCTGGAGGTCGGTGTCGTCTTGGCTGCGGACGGAGTCTCCATTGAGGTTGTCGCCCACGTCATGCGGGCACGACCTAAGTATCTTCGCAAGAGGAAGTGATGGTGATGGACATGGCTCAGGAAATTAGTTCGGACGACGCGCTTGCCGACCGGTTCGAAAACTTCGATTTTGACAGTGCGCTTCACTCTGAGCGCGACCCTCTACGTGCCTTGCACTGGGCTGCGCAGTTTCGTGAATATGCAAATCAGCAACTCGCTCTAGTGGTTGCGGAAGCGCGTGAATCGGGTGCTACCTGGAGTCAGATTGGGGACGCGCTCGGCGTGAGTCATCAAGCTGCGATGAAGAGGTTCAAGCAGACCGCGTAGCATCCGCATTCTCACAACCAGAATTTGTGAGAATGCGGATATGTGCAGGTAGAGTGGCTGTGTGCCACTGTCTCCGCGTGTTCCCGACCTCGATGTGATCGACGTCCTACTTTCCGTCGAGCGCCTTGGGAGTATGGGTGCTGCCGGGCGGGAACACGGATTGAGCCAACAGGCAGTCAGTGCCCGCGTGCGCACCGCAGAGCGTCGGCTCGGCATCAAAGTGTTCGATCGCACCGCAACAGGCGCACGACCCACCGCTGAAGGCGGCCTGGTGCTTGAGTGGGCATCCCGCATCCTCGAATCCGCGGAAGAATTGGCATCTGGCGTTGCGGCGCTGCGCGGCGAACGACGTGGGGGAGTGCGTGTCGCCGCCAGCATGACCATCGCCGAATACCTGTTGCCTGCATGGACGGTCACCATGCGCCACCGTTTCCCGGATGTCGTCACCTCGGTGCAGCTGCACAATTCGACGGAAGTGGCCGCCCGAGTCCTAGCGGGTGAGGTCGATTTGGGATTCGTGGAGGGCCCTCATATCCCGGCAGGATTGGCTACGCGTGAAGTTGCGGGTGATCGCCTCGTCGTCGTTGTTCCACCCGGCCACGAGTGGGCGGATCGCTCACCCATCCCGGTCAGTGAGCTGGCATCAACTCCGCTCATCCAGCGTGAGCGTGGCTCCGGCACCCGCATCACCTTGGAATACGCGGTCCCTGATTGTGCGCCGCCGCTTCTTGAGCTGACCTCCTGCACGGCAGTGAAAGCAGCTGTTGTTGCGGGTAATGCTCCGGCGGTGCTGTCGTCGCTGGCTGTGGCTACCGACATCAAGGATGGGCGTTTGGTGCCGATCCGGGTGGACGGGTTGGAGTTGCCACGCAAACTGACTGCCATTTGGGATCCGATGCGTGGGTTGCATGGTGCGGCACGCGACTTCTTTGATATCGCCGTCGCGGGTCGCGACTAGGGCTGTGGCTGAAATTCGCGCCCAGATCCCCGCGCCCCGCGACTAGTTGACTCGTCGCGGGTCGCGACTACACAGCTCCAGGGAATCCGTGCTGTCGCCACGCTTCGTAGGTGACGAGGGCTGCGGCGTTGGACAGGTTCAGTGAGCGTCGTCCGGGGAGCATGGGGATGCGTAGCTGTTCGGTGATGTGCGGGTCGCCGAGTATTTCGGGGGATAGTCCGGTGGGTTCGGGGCCGAAGAGCAGGACATCACCTTCTTGATAGCTGACGTCGGTGTAGTGGGTGGTGGCGTGGGCGGTGAATGCAAAGACTCGGGCGTCACCAATGGCTTCCCACGCCGCCGCCAGATGGGGGTGCACGGTGACGGAGGCGAGGTCGTGATAGTCGAGGCCAGCGCGCCGCAACTGTGGTTCGGAGAGGTCAAAGCCGAGGGGTTCGACGAGGTGGAGTTCGCACCCGGTACCCGCGACCATGCGGATGGCGTTGCCCGTATTGGGTGGGATGCAGGGCTCATGGAACATCACTCGGAACACGGGCATAAGCATAGGCGCGGGTGCTCACCCGCCCAGACGGGAAGCCGAACCGGACGTATCGGGTAGCGCCGGTAAACCTCCGGCACAGCCAGCGACGCTCGGGGATCTGGGCATGAAAGAATGGGGGTCGTGACTGCGACAATCCTGGACGGCAAGGCCACCCGCGACGAGATTTTCGAGGACCTCAAGGCGCGCGTCAGCGTGCTTGCAGAGAAGGGCATTGTTCCCGGGCTCGGCACCGTCCTCATTGGTGACGACCCAGCCTCGGCGGCGTATGTGCGCGGCAAGCATGGTGACTGCGCCAAGGTCGGTATCAACTCGATCGCCCGCCACCTGCCTGCGGATATCACCCAGGATGAACTGAACGCCACGATTGACGAACTCAACGCGAACCCGGAGTGCACCGGCTACATCGTGCAGTTGCCGTTGCCGAAGCATTTGGATGAGAACAGTGCCCTTGAGCGCATTGATCCGTCCAAGGACGCCGACGGCCTGCACCCGGT
>JAAYXN010000389.1 GCA_012515885.1 Rhodococcus sp. (in: high G+C Gram-positive bacteria) | reverse complement strand
CAGAGGTCATGGCAAACGGCCTCGACGTCATCCTCAACGACGCGCAGGTTAAGAGCGTGTTCGTCAACGTCTTCGGCGGCATCACCGCGTGTGACGCTGTCGCTAACGGCATCGTTGGTGCACTGAACACCCTGGGCGATGAGGCCAACAAGCCTCTCGTCGTTCGCCTCGACGGCAACAAGGTCGAGGAAGGACGCAAGATTCTTGAGGACTACGCGCACCCACTGGTGACGTTGGCCGCGACCATGGACGAAGGCGCCGACAAGGCCGCCGAGCTGGCTTCGAAGTAGGGGAACGCGCACACATGTCTATCTTTTTGAACAAGGACAGCAAGGTCATCGTCCAGGGCATCACCGGCGGCGAAGGCACCAAGCACACCGCCCTGATGCTCAAGGCTGGCACTCAGGTTGTTGGCGGCGTCAACGCACGCAAGGCCGGAACCACCGTCGCCCACACCGCACAGGACGGCTCGGACATCGAGCTTCCCGTGTTCGGCAGTGTCTCTGAGGCCATCGAGAAGACCGGCGCTGACGTGTCGATCATCTTCGTTCCGCCGAAGTTCGCGAAGGACGCGATGATCGAGGCGATCGACGCCGAGATCGGTTTGCTTGTCGTCATCACCGAGGGCATCCCGGTGCAGGACAGCGCATACGCGTGGGCGTACAACGTCAAGAAGGGCAACAAGACTCGGATCATCGGTCCGTACTGCCCCGACATCATCACCCCGGGTGAGTCGCTGGTCGGTATTACCCCCGCCAACATCTCCGGCACCGGCCCGATCGGCCTGGTCTCGAAGTCCGGCACCCTGACCTACCAGATGATGTACGAGCTGCGGGACTTCGGTTTCTCCACCGCCATCGGCATCGGCGGCGACCCGGTCATCGGCACCACCCACATCGACGCCATTGAGGCATTCGAGAAGGACCCCGAGACCAAGCTCATCGTCATGATCGGTGAGATCGGTGGCGACGCAGAAGAGCGTGCTGCTGACTTCATCAAGGCCAACGTCACCAAGCCTGTCGTCGGCTACGTCGCTGGCTTCACCGCACCTGAAGGCAAGACGATGGGCCACGCTGGCGCTATCGTTTCCGGTTCTTCGGGCACCGCTCAGGCCAAGAAGGACGCGCTTGAGGCTGCTGGAGTCAAGGTCGGCAAGACGCCGTCTGAGACCGCGGCACTCGCACGCGAGATCCTGCAGAGCCTGTAGCTCTCCGCAATCTAAGAAGGTGAAGGGGCCAGCATTTGCTGGCCCCTTCACCTATCTGTGTAGATCACTCCTGCGGGTTCTAACTCTCCGCTGCCCGAAGTCGCTGCAGCCACTAGCGCGTGCAGCAGCTCGGAATCGTTTGTGGCTAAAGTCAATACAGCTTGATCCTGATATTCGGTGCCGAGGACGGATACGGAACGCGCACGCAGCTCCGACTCGATTCGCCCCACCTCGCTGTGATCGACAGCCAGTGTGAACACCTCGCCTCGGACACGCTCGACAAGGGGCGCAGTATCAAGCGCTGCTGTCACCGCACCCGTATAGGCGCGAACCAGGCCTCCCGCACCGAGTTTGATGCCGCCGAAATAGCGGATCACTACCACTGCGAGATTCACCAGATCGCGATGATGCAGCACCTGCAGCATGGGTACACCCGCTGTCCCGCCTGGTTCTCCATCGTCACTAGATCGCTCGACACGATCGTGAACAGCATCACCGATGACGTACGCGTAACAGTGATGGCGGGCGTCCGGGTATTGCCGCTGTTGCTGTTCGACAAACGCTCGCGCTGCACCCTCGTCGTTGATGCGGCGCGCAACTGCAATGAACCTGGAGTTCCTAACTACGGTCTCCGCCGTCGTGTCGGAGGTCGAAGCGAGCGTGTACGACATAGGGTCATTGTCCGTTGCTACCGCCAGGTCAGGTTCACAGACTCTCAAGGTCGTCGTAGGCTACCGTCGAATCATGAAGGGTTGCGCGGGCACTTCAAGTAACGCGGGCCCGGCACCACTGAGCTGTAGCTGAACGACTGTAGTTGAAACATTCAACTTGAAACTGTTCTACCTGAACCGCACGCTATGAAGGAGTTCCCATGACGTATCCGTCCGGTGGGCCGAACTACGGTTCGCCCGCGCAGCCGACGCCGCAGTCCGAGCCCGCGCCGTCCACGCAGTCGGACGGTTCAGCAGGATCGTCGGGAACAGCATCGTCCGGTCCGGGTCTGACCTTGATCCTCACAGCTGTCACTGCTGGGCTTGGCGTCATCGTGTTCTTTTTCGGTCTTGCACCCTTTCTAAAGGGGGGCTATGGCGGTGGCGCAAACTCATTTGAAGCACGCAATTACGGCCTCGGGTTCTTGCTCCTTGGCGGTGTGCTGGCGGGTGTTTCTCTCCTCCCCAAGCAGAAGCTGGTGGGTGCGGTGGCAGCCACATCGGTCACCGGTTTCCTTGTCGTCCTGTTTACGTTCTTCAATGTGGGGGACGTGTCACTGGGAT
>JAAYXN010000388.1 GCA_012515885.1 Rhodococcus sp. (in: high G+C Gram-positive bacteria) | reverse complement strand
GTAGTCGACGGGTTCGCCGTCGTATTCGCGGTCGGTGACGATACGGTCCATCGTCGCTTCGAGTTCTTCGAGTGTTTCAAACCGCAAGTGCCGCAACGTCACGTAGCGGGCCACCGGTTCTAGTTGAATCCGTAGCCGCGTCGAATATCCCAGCGTCCCGTAAGAATTGGGGAAACCCCAAAACAAGTCCGCGTGTTCGCCTTCGGGTGTTGCGGTGATGATGTCGCCGCTACCAGTGAGCACGTCCACTTCAAGAACGGATTCGTGGGGTAAACCGTTGCGGAAAGACGTGGATTCGATGCCCAGACCGGTGACCGCGCCGCCGAGGGTGATCGTCTTGAGCTGCGGCACCACGGTGGGTGCGAGCCCAAACGCCAGCGTTGCATCCACGAGGTCTTCATAGGTGCACATACCTTGGACGTCGGCGGTGCGGGCCTGCGGATCAACCGAAATAACACCTGTTAGCCCAGATACATCAAGCCCCGGCGCAGTCGATGCAGCCCGAGCACGAAACAGGTTGGACGTTTTCTTCGTGAGCCGCACCGTGGCGTTGGGTGGAATGGCCTGGTAGGAGGCGAGGAGGCGGTCGACGCCGCGCTGGTGGGCTTCTACGCCAACGAGCTTGGCGCGCCGCGTCGCGGGAGTCTTGCCGACCTCGCGGCGAGATTCCCGCACCTTCTTGAACAGTCCTGAGACAGTCACGATCCCGACGCTATCCCTCCCCGGGGAATCCGGCTACGGATATCTCCCGAACCGCATGTCTAGTTAGTCGTGTTTCTTCGTGTATCTAGCTGTACTGCCGTGTGCTCACGCGAGGCGCTTGCGTCAGCGCACCTGAGCGCCGCTGGCCCCTACCTGATCAGAAGTGGGCCGAGCGTATACAGGTTTGCCCGTCAAGTGGCCTACTTCACAGAGAATAGTCGTGGATGTGGCCGGAATGAGGGCAGGATGGGCAGACAGGTCGTGTCCGAGTTGTCGGGGGCGGCCGCTACATTTCCCAGTGGGCCGCACACCCGGCCCTTTTTCGAGTGCATCAGGAGCGTTCACAGTGGGTCAGGTCAGTGCCAGTAGTTCCATCACCGTCGCCGTTTCTCCGCAGGAGGCGCTGGCAGCGATTGGGGATTACGAGACGGTTCGCCCCAAGATTCTGTCGGAGAACTACTCGGGCTACCGGGTCGTTGAGGGCGGCGTAGGTACCGGCACGGTTGTCGAGTGGGCGCTGAAGGCGACGGAAAAGCGCACCCGCAACGTCCGCGCCAAGATCACAGCCACGGATTCCTCGGTCATCGAGACGGACGAAAATTCTTCGATGGTGACGACGTGGACGGCTGAGCCAGCTGCGGGCGGCACCAAGGTCACCACGACAACGACGTGGAACGGTGCTGGCGGCATCGGCGGCTTCTTCGAGAAGACGTTCGCGCCGATCGGGTTGCGCAAGATCCAGGATCAGGTGTTGGCAAACCTGGCCCGCGAACTGGGCTAAATTTCCGCGACTTTTCGGCTCACAGAGCACGTTTGATAACAGTTGGTCGGGTGCTGTCGGTTTGGCGACTACCCTGACAGGACACACCTCGGAAAGGACCAGCACAGTGCAGCGAGGGGAATTCGGGAAGCCGGGCGGGCCGGACATGTCGGCGTTGCTGGCCCAGGCTCAGCAGATGCAGCAGCAGTTGATGGAGGCGCAGCACGAGATTGCGCAGGCTCAGGTCACGGGCCAGGCTGGCGGCGGTCTCGTGTCCGCGACGGTCAAGGGCACCGGCGAACTTGTTGCGCTCACCATTGACCCGAAGGTTGTTGATCCTGACGATGTCGAGACGCTGCAGGATCTGATCATCGGTGCTGTTGCCGATGCGGGGCAGAAGGCACAGGATCTCGCGGCCGACAAGCTTGGTCCGCTGGCTGGCGGTATGCCCGGCCTTCCTGGTTTTTAAGGCGCCTACGTGTACGAAGGTCCCGTCCAGGATCTGATTGACGAACTCGGCAAGCTGCCGGGAGTTGGTCCCAAAAGCGCCCAGCGGATCGCGTTTCATCTGCTGGGCGTCGAGCCGCCGGATATTGATCGACTCCTGGCGGCGTTGCAGAAGGTGCGTGACGGCGTCCAGTTCTGCGAGGTGTGCGGCACGGTGTCGGCAGAGAAAACCTGCCGTATCTGCGCGGACCCGCGCCGTGACCGCACCATCGTGTGTGTTGTTGAAGAACCGAAAGATGTGCAGGCAGTCGAGCGGACCCGTGAGTTCAAAGGGCTCTATCACGTCCTTGGCGGTTCGCTCGATCCGCTGTCGGGTGTCGGCCCAGACCAGCTGCGTATTCGTGAGTTGCTGGCGCGGATCGGCAACCAGGTCGACGGTGTCGACGTCGCCGAGGTGATTATCGCGACCGACCCCAACACGGAGGGCGAGGCCACCGCCACGTACCTCTACCGGATGATGCGTGATTTCCCTGGACTGACCGTCACCCGCCTCGCCTCCGGGCTGCCGATGGGCGGGGACATTGAGTTCGCGGACGAGTTGACGCTCGGCCGAGCTCTATCCGGGCGGCGAGCGTTGTAATCATGAGTGCTTCAGGCAAGTCGAGCGAATCAAGCAAGCGGTCGTCGACACAAACACGTGAACTCATCATGGAGGCGGCGGGTCGCGCGTTCGCGACGCGGCCGTATCGCGAGATCAGCTTGAAGGAAATTGCGGTCGACGCAGGCGTCAGCGCGCCGCTGATCATCAAATACTTCGGTTCTAAAGAACAGTTGTTTGAGACGCTGGTCGATTTCAGCAGCGCCTCCGAGTTGCTGTTTGACGGCCCGCTGGAAGATTTGGGGGAGCGGATCGTGGCGGTATTTGCCCGTCCGTTAGAGCCCTACAAGCCGTTGTCGATGAACATTTTGATGATGAGCGGGGACGGCGATCACGCGCTGAAACTGCGTGAAAACTACTCGGCTCAGATTGTGGATGTGCTGGCCGAACGCCTTTCCGGCGCGGATGCGCGGTTGCGCGCTGAGCTGGTGATGTCGATGGTGACGGGGCTGGCGATGATGCGTCGGCGGATGATGGCCGGGCACGCGACGGGCACACCGGATGAGGTGGTGGCGCAGTACGCGCCGTTGGTGCAGAAGTTGATCGACGGGTAATTCACTTGCCGGTAAACGGACGTTCACCTACAGTGGTGAACGTCCGTTTACTCGCATGTGGAGGTGTCCATGACTCTGGCTTTGCCGCGCCCCACGCTGGCGCCACGCCGAGTCACCTCGCCACCGAGCGGACGCATCGTCTTCGTCATCCTCGCGATCGGCGGCGTCT
>JAAYXN010000387.1 GCA_012515885.1 Rhodococcus sp. (in: high G+C Gram-positive bacteria) | reverse complement strand
GCCGAGGTGGCGCGCTACCAGGCTCTTGCGGCGCGCCGCGGCGTTCTTGTGGATGACGCCCTTGCTGGCAGCCTTGTCCAGCTTGCGGCTGGTCGAGACGAGGAGCTCGGCGGCCTTGTCCTTGTCACCGGCTTCCGTAGCCTCGCGGAACGCACGGATCGCCGTACGCAGCGAAGACTTCACCGACTGGTTGCGCTGTCGGGCAGCCTCGTTGGTGCGGATCCGCTTCACCTGGGACTTGATGTTGGCCACGCGTAAAATTCCTGTCGTCTTGAGCTCGGTTCTTCAAAGCTGTCTTATGAAAGTCGAGGGTGCGTAGGCACCGACAGACAAGACTACCAGCGTGGAGCCGTCTACTTCAAACCAGGCGGTGCCAGATTCGCTCGCGCTGCCGAATGCGCCGTGTTGTTGCAGCATATGCACATGACCACTCCCGCTCACTCTCCGTTCACCGCGGCGACACAGTCCGCTGCCCTCACGGCAACTGGTGTGGCGTCGACGGGCCGGACACCGGTTACCGGAACAGCACTGGGTGAGACGTCATCGGCGAGTAGCGTCGAAAGCGTGCATCGTGGCGGGCACGTTTTCGACGGCTACGGAGTCGCTGACTCTGGCGCCTATGACGAAATGTTCGACGCGCGCGGTGACGTGCGAGCCGCATACCAGGGCCTTTACGAAGCGTTCGCTCCGACAGAGCATGAGGATCTCGCGGCCCGCGCTGAGGCGTTGGGCCGCGCATTCATCGACCAGGGTGTGACGTTTTCCCATTCGGGTCAGGAACGACCGTTTCCGCTCGATGTGGTTCCGAGAGTCATCGCCGCCGCTGAGTGGTCCAAGCTTGAGCGCGGCATCAAGCAGCGGGTGCAGGCCCTCGAAATGTTCCTCGCCGACGTGTACGGCGAGCAGCAGATCCTGCGGGACGGCGTCCTACCGAAGCGTTTGGTGACGTCCTGTCCGCACTTTCATCGGGAAGCCGCTGGGATCATCCCGCCCAACGGAGTGCGCATCCACGTCGCTGGCGTCGACCTCATCCGGGACGCCGACGGTGTCTTCCGGGTTCTGGAAGACAACCTCCGATCACCGTCCGGGGTGTCCTATGTGATGGAGAACCGCCGGACGATGGCGCGGGTTTTCCCGGACCTGTTCATGTCGCACCGGGTCCGTTCAGTGGGCGATTACGCGGGCCACCTGCTGCGGGCGCTGAAAGCCTCGGCTGCTGTCAACGCCGCAGATCCGACGGTCGTTGTCCTCACTCCCGGTGTGGCGAACTCTGCGTACTTCGAACATTCACTTCTTGCGCGGCAAATGGGTGTCGAGCTGGTGGAGGGCCGCGACCTGTTTTGTCGCGACAACGTCGTCTACATGCGCACCACCGAAGGCGAACGCCAGGTCGATGTCATCTACCGGCGCATTGACGACGAGTTCCTCGACCCACTGCACTTCCGGCCTGACTCGGTGCTCGGTGTTGCTGGGCTGCTCAATGCGGCGCGCGCAGGCAACGTCGTCATCTCCAGTGCGGTCGGCAACGGCGTCGGCGACGACAAACTGGTCTACACCTACGTGCCGCAGATCATCGACTACTACCTGGGGGAGCAGCCGCTGCTGGCCAACGTCGACACCCTGCGCTGTTGGCTCGACGACGAACGCGACGAGGTTTTGCGCCGCATTGATGAACTTGTCATCAAACCTGTCGAGGGGTCGGGCGGATACGGAATCGTGTTCGGACCGGATTCGTCGCCCACGGAACTCGCGGAGATTCGCGCGAAAATCATCGCCGATCCGCGCGGTTGGATCGCGCAGCCTGTTGTCCAACTCTCCACTGTGCCCACCAAAATTGGTGACGAACTCGCTCCCCGCCACGTCGATCTGCGGCCGTTCGCCGTCAACGACGGCAACGAAGTATGGGTGCTCCCGGGCGGGCTCACCCGGGTTGCGCTCCCTGAAGGCTCGCTCGTCGTCAACTCAAGCCAGGGCGGTGGAAGTAAAGACACCTGGGTACTGGCCGGCAACTCGGACCAGGACCAGGACACGTCCGTGGAGGAGCCGGAACTGGTTCCGGATTTGGTGGTCGAACCCGATCGCGCTGCCGAAGCGGAGCAGGCACCGGGATTGACCAGTTCGCAACAGCAACAGCAGCAACAACAGGAGCAGCAGCTCGACGCAGCAGGAGCTGAATGCGGCGATCCAATTTCTACGCAGCGGAAGGGGATCTGATGCTTGCTCGAAACGCAGAGTCGCTGTACTGGATAGGTCGCTATGTAGAACGCGCGGACGATATGGCGCGAATCTTGGATGTCGCCGTCCATCAACTTCTCGATGACGCCAGTGTCGATCCCGACCGCACTTCGCGAGTGTTGTTGCGTGTGTTGGGTATTGAGGCTCCCTGCCACGCGCTTGACGCTCGGACTGTGACCGATCTGGTGGCCTTTAGTCGAGACCAAGTCGGCTCTATCCGCGACGCTCTTGCCAGCGCGCGGGAGAACGCTCGGGGCGCTCGCGAAGTGACGTCCAGCGAAATGTGGGAGTGCCTCAACGCCACCTACATCGGGTTGGGTGAGCGTGAACGCGCAGCTCGGCGCCTCGGTCCGCACGAATTTTTTCGCTACGTCGAAGAGCGTGCGGCGATGTTCGCGGGGCTCACCGATTCAACGATGAGCCGCGACGACGGCTACCGCTTCTTGGTGTTGGGCCGCTCGATCGAGCGCGTCGACATGCTGGTCCGCATGCTGCTCTCGCGGGCGGGGGACCGGCCGTCGTCCCCGTCCTGGGTGACGGTGTTGCGCTCCGCGGGCGCTAACGACGCGTACATGCGCACGTACCGCGGCACGCTCGACGCGAATCGGGTCGTCGAATTCATCCTGTTGGATCGGCTGTTCCCGCGTTCGGTTTTCCATGCGATCTTGCAGGCCGAGCGTTGTTTGGCGGAACTCGATCACCAACCTGATAGCCGGGTGGGACTGCGAGCGGAAGCGCAACGACTGTTGGGTCGGGCGCGCAGTGAACTGGAGTTCTTGCCACCTGGTGAGCTTCTTGAAGACCTCCAGGATCGGCTGTCTGCGTTGCAACGCACGTGCCGTGACCTCAGCGAAGCAATCGCTTTGGAGTACTTCCATTCCGCACCGTGGGTGGCCTGGACCGATGCGCGATCTGCCGGCGATACGGCAGTGGTGGAGGGGGAGCTGTGAGCTGGCGAATGAGAGTCGTCCACACCACCGGTTTTGTGTATGGCGCACCGGTGACGTCGTCCTATAACGAGGCGCGATTGACCCCGCGCGGCGACAGTCGACAGACCGTGGTGCTCAGCCGAGTCGAGACGGACCCGGCGACCCGCTCCTACCGGTACACCGACTATTGGGGGACGGCGGTGACCGCTTTCGACCTGCATGCACCGCACACCGAGCTGGAGGTGACGGGGCTGTCGGTGGTGGAAACCGAGCCGTTTACTGCGGCAAGAGACAGCATCGACTGGGAAGGATTAGCTGACGCCCGGGTTCGGGACCGGTTCGATGAACAGCTGACGTACACCACATATGCGCCGCGCAGCGCCGAGTTGGCGGAGGTGGCGGCACAGCTTAGCGCTGACCGCACGCCCGATGATGCGGTGGAAGCGGCCTGCCAATGGGTGCATGAAGAGATGTCGTACATGCCGGGCACAACAGGCGTGCACACGTCCGCGCTCGAAGCGTGGAGTGAACGCAAAGGTGTCTGCCAGGACTACGCGCACCTGACGTTGGTGCTGCTGCGCAGTATGGGTATCCCCAGCCGGTATGTCTCTGGTTACCTGCATCCCAAAGCGGATGCGCAGTGCGGGGAGACCGTCGCTGGTCAAAGCCACGCCTGGATTGAGGCGTGGACTGGCGGCTGGTGGGGCTATGACCCGACCAACGCGATTCCGGTGCGTGAGCAGCACGTTTCTGTCGGGTTCGGACGCGACTATAAGGATGTGCCGCCGCTGAAAGGCATCTTCTCAGGCGGTCATGCGACCGATCTGGAAGTTGTCGTGGAGATCACGCGACTGGCGTAGGTTAGAGGAGACACAGTTTTCCCCGATCAAGGTGGATTCATGTCTCAATCTCTGCCAGACGGCTCGCCCGCACCCGACTCGAATAATCCCGACTCGAATAATCCCGAGTCAGTATCGGACATCCGAAAATATGCGGTGGAGGCTTTCGGCACGTTTGTGCTGGTCTTCGTCGGTGTGGGTGTTGCGGTGTTCGCCGGGAACTCCGTCGGAAACTTTGGGGTCGCGTTCGCGTTCGGTACGACGCTGCTGGTCCTGATCTACACGTTGAGGCCCATCTCGGGGTGTCATGTCAATCCTGCTGTCACGCTCGGGCATTACCTGCTTGGTCGTATCCCGACCATCACCGCCGTGGGGTATTGGATCGCGCAGGTTGTCGGTGGCCTTGTTGCTGGCCTGGTGATTTTCGCGATCGCGAACTCGCTGCCGTCCTACAACCGAGGCACCAATGGCCTGGCCGCTAACGGTTGGGGCGAGCACAGCCCGTCCGCGGTGATCGGACCACTCGGTGATGTCCTGCAGGGCGGCTACGGCATCGGGGCCGCGATGGTCGTCGAAATCGTCCTCACCGCGCTTTTCGTGTTCATCTTCTTGGCGGCGATGGATCGGATAGCCATTCCAGCGCTGTCCGGTGTGGTGGTCGGTGCGACGTTCGCGCTCGTCTACCTCTTTTCGATCCCCATCGACTACGGCGCCGCCAATCCGGCCCGCAGCATCGCGGTGGCTTTCTATCAGGACGGCGCCTTCCTGCAACTGTGGCTGTTCATCCTGTTTCCGCTGATCGGCGGTGTGATCGGCGCCTTCGTGTACCGCGCCGTTTTCCAACGCACCGAACTCATCGCCCTGTAAGCGCGGCCAACTCTGTAAGAGTGACCAACGCCTCGCAGCTGGCCGCCCCCCGAACTACCCGAATACGGCATGATTTTCCTGTCGATTCTGAACCGATTCGGCAGAGTCGATGAGGTAGGAGCCGGGTGTGCGAGGAAAGTCAGCCAAGTCGACGAGTCGTGTTCTTCGGGACAGAAGCGTTGTTCTGACCGGCGCGCTCCTGGCGGCGACATTCGCAACGGTGAGCCCCGCGGCCGCGACACCAGAAAGCAGTGGATCGCACGGCACCGGACCCCGCTACGTTGCGCTCGGTGATTCACGTGCAGCCGGGCCATTTATCAACCCGCTCTCGCATCGCGACATGTGCATGCGCTCCGACCGCAACTATGCGTCGATCTTGGCGGACACGATCGACGCCGCAAGCTTCACCGACGTCACCTGCATCGCTGCCCAGTCCAAACACATCGTTGATACCGAACAGCGGCTGCCCGGGGTGACGATGCCCCCACAGATCCAGGCGCTTAGCCCCGACACCGAACTGGTGACTTTGAGCATCGGCGGCGTCGACTCCAACCACGTCGTCGTGACCCGCGAAAACTGTGCGTCACCGTTACCGCGCGGCGATCGCCAATGCCGCGACGACGACAAAACTGCCCGCGACGCCGACGAAGGAATCGCTGAGGCCGCGGTAGAAATCGAGCGTGCGATCGCTGCAGTGCGGACGGCCGCGCCGTCGGCCCGCATATTCGTCATCGGACACGGCGGGGCAGTGGGCCCACGCGGATGCTGGCCGTCGATCCCATACTCCGATGCGGACGCTCAATTTCTCCCTGACTACTTTGACCGGTTTAATCAGATTTACCGAGACCTCGCTCCGCGCTACGGGTATGAGTTCATCGACATTGGTCGGGCCGCCATCGAAGGAGGCCACGACCCGTGTGCACCCGCCGCGGACAAGTGGTTTGAAGGACTCATCCCCACTTCCTGGGCCCAGCCCGGGCACTTCAACGAGCGCGGCATGCAGGCAGTGGCCGACATGATCGTCGCTCGACTGGGCGACTGACCTGCGGGCGTCGTCAACGAGCCACCGAACGAAACTACCGATGGAGAACCAGTGCACATCAACCACGCGATGAAGGCTGCCCGGAGTGCAGTCGTAGGTGCCTGTGCACTCGCATGCGCGATCGCAGCAGCCGGTGTCGCCTCGGCGGCACCGACCGGTGTCACTTCGGCCGTACCGGCCGGGGACGGCCCGTCCTATGTGGCTATCGGTGACTCGCGCGCCTCCGGCCCACTGATCGAAGCGTCGACGCATCGCGATACCTGCTTGAACTCGCCCAACGCGAACTATCCGGCACTGGTGGCGCGCGGGCTCGATGCGTCGTCCTACGTCGACGTCACATGTGCGGGAGCGAAACCGGAGCATGTCACGCACGCGTCGCAGTTCGTCGGTACGCGTGTCGCTGCACCACAGATTGAGCAGCTCAGCGCCGACACGGACCTGGTGACGATCAGCATCGGCGGCGGGGGATCTAACCACCTGCCGGTGTCGGCGCTCTGCGTCAGCCTGGTGCGCGGCGGCGACGCGCGGTGCCGCGACAACGCATTGGCCGAACGACTCGTCGTCGACGGCATCGAACGGATGCGTCCGCAAGTGGATGCTGTCGTCGCAGCCACCGTTGCGGCTGCCCCGAATGCGCGTGTCTATGTGATCAGCCACGGCGGCTCTGTCGGGCATCGCGGCTGCTGGCCGAACCTGCCGATGTCGGATGCGGACGCGGTGTGGCTCTCGGGATACTTCGACCGTTTCAACGACATTTACGTCACAGCCGCGCAGCGTCACGGCGCGCAGTACGTCGACATCGCGACCGCTTCGATCGAAGGGGGGCACGACGCGTGCGCATCCCGCGAAGACCGCTGGTTTGAGGGTCTGATTCCTGGTTCGCCTGCTGAACCAGCGCACCCGAACAGTCGGGCCATGCAGGCGATCGCGGACATGGTCATCGCCGACTATGAGAGCGCGCGTCGCTAGAAGCATGGTGTGGGTGACCGCGGCGCATCAGCGAGCGGTCACCCACACTGTTAGCTAGTTCCAACCGAAGTCGCTGCGCAGCCGCGCGGCGACCTTGTTAAACGCTTGACGGTCGACGACGGCGCCCTCACGGCGAATCCCGTCTTCCGGGACGTCGATGATGCGGTCGAGCCGCACCCAGCTGGGGCGGCCCTGAGGATCCCAGCTACCTGAACCGATCGCTACCCAATCGCGCTCCCGATCACCCTTGTCTTGAGACGAGAGCATCAGACCTAACAGCGCCTGTCCGTTGCGGCCCACGACGAGCACCGGCCGGTCTTTGCCTTGAGTGGGGTCCTCTTCGTACGCCACCCACGTCCAGACGATTTCTCCCGGATCGGCGCGGCCATCAAGGTCGGGGCTGTATTCGATGGTGCGGGCGCACTGTTCGGTAGGTGTGATGCGTGATGCGACAGGACGCCCGGGCCGTGGCCCCGGTTTGGGGCCAGGTTTCGGCGCGGTCTTCTCAGCCTTAGACGCGCCGGGCACCGCGGTACCGGCAGGCTCCGAGCCGCGTTTGAAGAACTCAGACTTTTGAACCTGCTCCAACAATCCAGGACCGTGCTCGCGGGCTAACTTGCTGAGTTTGCTGCCGAGTGACTTCCACCTACTTGCCATGACGGCAGAGTCTAGTGTCGCCGTGGGTTGACACCGGGAGGCAGCGGGCGCGGTGACTTGGATATCCTGTGCAAATAAGGTCCATTCCAGTTAAGGGGTCCCTCATCTCCAGCTTCGCCGACACCACGTTCACGGATCCGGCCAAGATCCGTAACTTCTGCATCATCGCGCACATCGACCACGGTAAGTCCACGCTGGCTGACCGGATGCTGCAGCTCACCGGTGTGGTTGAGGAACGCCAGATGCGTGCCCAGTACCTGGACCGGATGGACATCGAGCGTGAGCGCGGCATCACCATTAAGGCGCAGAACGTGCGTTTGCCGTGGAAGCTCGACGGTGAGGACTACGTGATGCACCTCATCGACACTCCCGGCCACGTCGACTTCACCTATGAGGTTTCGCGTGCGCTGGAAGCCTGTGAAGGCGCAGTTCTGCTGGTTGATGCTGCCCAGGGCATTGAGGCTCAGACCCTCGCGAACCTGTACTTGGCGCTCGATAAGGACCTCACGATCATCCCGGTCCTCAACAAGATTGACCTGCCCGCTGCTGATCCGGACCGCTATGCCGCGGAGATCGCGCACATCATCGGCTGTGAACCTGACGATGTTCTGCGTGTGTCCGGCAAGACGGGCGTCGGTGTCCCGGAACTGATCGACGAGGTTATTCGCCAGGTGCCGCCGCCGGTCGGCGATTCTGACGCACCGGCTCGCGCCATGATTTTCGACTCGGTCTACGACACGTACCGCGGCGTCGTCACCTACGTCCGTGTTGTGGACGGCAAGATCGTTCCGCGCGAAAAGATCAAGATGATGTCGACGGGCGCGACCCATGAACTTCTTGAGGTCGGCATCGTTTCTCCTGAGCCCAAGGCGACCCAGGGGTTGGGCGTCGGCGAGGTCGGCTACCTCATTACCGGTGTGAAAGACGTGCGCCAATCCAAGGTGGGTGACACCGTCACGGCCGCTCGCAACGGCGCGACCGAACCTCTCACCGGGTACCGCGAACCGCGGCCCATGGTGTACTCGGGTCTGTACCCGGTCGATGGCTCGGACTACCCGGTGCTGCGCGACGCACTCGATAAATTGCAGCTCAACGACGCGGCACTGACCTATGAACCTGAGACGTCAGTGGCGTTGGGATTCGGTTTCCGCTGCGGCTTCCTCGGACTGCTGCACATGGAAATCACCCGTGAGCGTCTTGAACGCGAATTCGGTCTGGACCTCATCTCGACCGCACCGAACGTGGTGTACCGCGTGGTTCTCGAAGGCGGCGAAGAAGTGATCGTCACCAACCCGTCGGACTGGCCTGACGGCAAGGCCCGCGAAATCTACGAACCGATCGTCAAGTGCACCGTGATCTCGCCGAGCGAGTTTGTGGGCGCGATCATGGAACTGTGCCAGTCCCGGCGCGGCGAACTCCTCGGCATGGACTACCTGTCGGAAACCCGCGTGGAACTGCGCTACACGATGCCGATGGCCGAGATCATTTTCGACTTCTTCGACTCGCTTAAGTCGCGCACCCGCGGCTACGCCAGCCTCGACTATGAAGAGGCCGGCGAACAGCAGGCGGCGCTGGTCAAGGTAGACATCCTGCTGCAGGGTGAGGCCGTCGATGCCTTCAGCGCCATCGTCCACAAGGACGCGGCGTCGGCCTACGGCAACAAGATGACCACCAAGCTGAAAGAGCTGATTCCGCGTCAGCAGTTCGAGGTCCCGGTGCAGGCCGCTATCGGGTCCAAGATCATCGCGCGTGAGAACATCCGCGCCATCCGCAAGGACGTTCTCGCCAAGTGCTACGGCGGCGATATCTCCCGTAAGCGCAAGCTGCTTGAAAAGCAGAAAGAAGGCAAGAAGCGCATGAAGACGATCGGCCGCGTCGATGTTCCGCAGGAAGCATTCGTCGCTGCACTGTCGTCAGACGCTGCCTCGGACAAGCCGAAGAAGTAAGACCAGCGCCCTACGCGGTGGACTCGTCGATACCGAGCATCGAGAGCAACATGCGGCAGTCATCGACGTCGCGTGAATGCAGTGCGACGATGCGCTGAGCTTTACGCACCTGATCGGTATTGAGCTCAGCGACATCGATGTCCTGATCGACCTCGCTCGAATCTGATTCATCAACGTCAGATTCGGGCGTCACCGATTGACCGGCAACGACGTCGTCAGCACTGGCAACACTGGTGCCAGCATCCCCATTGTCGACCGGTGAACCCTGTGATTCGGTCATCGCGGCCGTCCTCCTTCACTGTGAACTCATCGAGTGAGTTTTGCGGGGCGAGCGGGGTGGAACGCGTGCTGTCTAGAGGGCGCGGGTCGTGGGGCCCGCGGACATCATTGTGGAGTACCGGCGACCGATTTCGGGTCGAAATGGTGTGGGAAACCTTGGGGATAGCTGGAGGCGGCGCGACCACCGCATCTCGCCTCGGCGTCGAACGCTAGAGTGGCCGAGTGGAACAGATCGCACGATGGTGGGACGGAGCTGAGCTGTGGATCGCCGGGCTCCCGTTCGTGCCGCAGGTCGTGCTGGTTTTGGCGGTGGCACTGCCGGCGTGTGCAGCGATCGCCTGGGTTCTCGATCGCGTCCTCGTGATAATCCTTGCCCTGCTGCGGCGAGATAAAGCACCCGCGGTTGCCGCCTCGACGGGCCGCGCCGCTACCGACTCGGAGGAAAACTAGCTATGCCACGCTCGCGTGTGACCCTCGCGCTGATCGCGTTGATCCTTCTCGTCGTCGTCGCGTGGTTGCTCACCCGGTGAATCGTCGTACTTCCTGCGCGTAGAACGCGCTGGTCGGGAAATTAAATCACCCAAATTGGAGCAGGTCGGCGGTGCTTGCTAAAGTTTTCGGCGTGTCTACAGCCGCCCTGCCCGAGGTCCGCCATGAACTGGCGTTGATCGCTGTCGGCATGCTCGCTGTCGCAGACGTCGCCTGTTGTTGATCGCAGCTCTAGTGCGCACGCAGCTGTCCTGGCGGGTATCGCCGTGGCGCCTTTGTGTTGCCCAGATTGTGGAGCTTATGTGCCCGCGCTCTCGCGCCATCAAGATCGACAACACACTGTGGACCCACGTCCTGTGAGGAAGGCTACTGTCATGAAACATCGCCCCGGAATTGTTCTGGCCGCTATCGCCGTCGTCGGTGCTCTGACGATGTCCGCGTGCGCGGGCGGTTCAAGCGATGTTCCCGGTGGTCGTGACACCGCAGACGGCAGTGCAGGCACGCTCAACCTGTACGCGTACGCCGTCCCGAAGCCGGGCTTCGACAAAATCATTCCCGCGTTCAACAGCACCGATGAGGGCGATGGTGTTGCGATCAATCCGTCCTTCGGTGCTTCAGGTGACCAGTCCCGCAAAGTAGCTGCGGGTGCGCCCACGGACATTGTGAACTTTTCACTCACCCCCGACGTCACCCGCCTCGTCGACGCTGGCTTGGTGGACCCGGACTGGGATCAAGACGCTTACCAGGGCATTCCTTACGGTTCAGTGGTCACGATCGTCGTCCGTGAAGGCAACCCGCTGGGCATCGAAGACTGGGACGATCTACTTCAGCCTGGCCTTGAAGTAATCACCCCGAACCCGTTCAGCTCCGGCTCCGCGAAATGGAACCTCCTCGCGCCCTACGCGGCCAAGAGCAACGGCGGCCAGAACCCGCAAGCAGGCCTGGACTACGTGAGCACCCTCATCAACGAGCACGTGCGGCTGCAGCCCAAATCGGGCCGCGAAGCGACAGAAGCTTTCCTGCAGGGTGCAGGAGACGTTCTCCTCAGCTACGAGAATGAGGCACTGTTCATTCAAAGCCACGGTGAGCCCGTCGAACACGTCACCCCCGCCCAGACCTTCCGTGTCGACAACCCGGTCGCGGTGCTCAGCACCAGCCAAAACCCAGAGAAGGCCAACGCATTCCGGGACTTCCTATACAGCAAGCCTGGACAGCGTATTTGGGCCGAAGCAGGATTTGGGCCCGTAGACCCCGCCGTCGCCGCCGAATTTGAATACAAGTTCCCGGCACCGGAAAAGTTGTGGACGATCGATGACCTCGGTGGCTGGAGCACCGTGGACCCGGAGCTCTTTGCTCAAGGAACCGGCAGCATCGCCGTAATTTACGACGCAGCGAACTGACTGCCGACCAAGAGGAACGACGACCAGTGAGTGAAAAACAAGCAACGGACGAGCCCAGCTCAACCCAGTTGCACACAGGTGACGCCGCGCCGCGACGTCGACGCAAACCCAGCTATCGCAGGATCGCGCAGGCCACCGGTGCGGTGGGTCCACTTGGAATCGGTATTGCAGCACTGTGGCTCAGTGTCATTGTGCTGCTGCCCTTGGCGGCCTTGACCGTAGCGTCTCTCGACAACGGAATTTCCGGGTTCATCGATGCCGTCACTGCGCCCAACGCGTTAGCGTCGCTGCGCATTACGGTGGCTGTCTCGGCAGTCGTCGCGTTGATCAACGTGGTGATGGGAACCCTCATCGCATGGACCTTGGTGCGCGATGACTTCCCCGGTAAGCGGATTGTCAACGCCCTCATCGACTTGCCGTTCGCGCTGCCGACGATCGTCGCCAGCATCGTGCTGCTGTCGCTCTACGGACCACAAAGCCCCATCAACATTCACCTCAACGCCACCAAGGCCGGTTTGATTGTGGCATTGGCGTTCGTCACGTTGCCGTTCGTGGTGCGTTCGGTGCAGCCGGTGCTCATCGAACTCGACCGTGACGTTGAGGAGGCAGCAGCCTCACTCGGTGCGTCCAACATGACGATCTTCCGTCGCATCGTGTTGCCGACACTGACCCCAGCCATCATCAGTGGCGCGGGCCTGGCATTTGCTCGAGCTATCGGTGAGTACGGCTCGATCATCTTGATCGGCGGAAACATCCCCCGCGATACGCAGGTGACGTCGCAGTACATTCAGCAGCAGATTGAGATTGATC
>JAAYXN010000386.1 GCA_012515885.1 Rhodococcus sp. (in: high G+C Gram-positive bacteria) | reverse complement strand
TGCCGACCCGCTTTGGTGAGTTTCGAGCCCACGCCTATCGTTCGGTTGTCGACGGTACGGAGCATCTCGCCTTGGTGATGGGTGATATCTCCGACCCTGCCCGGTCGGAGATCCTGGTGCGCATGCACAGCGAGTGCCTTACCGGCGACGTGGTCGGCTCATTGCGCTGTGATTGTGGCAACCAGTTCGAGCGTGGGCTGCGCGCCATCGCAGCCGAGGGCTGCGGGGTGATGGTTTATCTGCGGGGCCACGAAGGCCGTGGCATCGGGCTGGGCTACAAGCTGCGCGCCTACACGCTTCAAGAACGCGGCCGCGACACCGTCGACGCCAACATCGATCTGGGTCTGCCCGTCGATGCCCGCAGCTACGAGATAGGCGCGGCGATTCTGGCCGGCCTCGGTATCGTGCGGGTGCGGCTGATCACCAACAATCCGGCGAAGTGCGCCGAGCTCGAGCGGCGCGGAATCAGAGTTGTCGAGCAGGTGTCGCTGCCCTCGACCGTGACCGAAAGCAATCTCAGTTATCTGCGCGCCAAGCGTGACCGAATGGGCCACAAGCTCGATCTGCCCGAGCCTTCGCGCGACCACCAGGTGCTCGTGGATCTGTTGAACTGACCCGATTTTCCTGATCTCAGACCATCTGCGCATTCTCACGGTGGCCGGGTGGTGCGCGGCGGTGTCGAACGCCGGCCGCATCCCAGTGATACGCAGCACCAGCCCCCACGACGATGCTTCATGCGCATTAGGATTGAAGTCCGACAGTTGACTGAAACTGCGTCAGCGGTTAATGTCGGTCATCATTGTTCGGACCAACCGGAGGCGGCGATGTCCATGAGCGGCAGCAACGAGAACGTGGCGCGAGTCTTCGCCATGTGGCGGGGTATGTTGCCCGATCATCCGGAACCGACGATCGAAGAATTCCGTACCGGCTACGACGCGATGTTTTCCGACTTTCCGATCGACACTGATGCACAGATCACCGAAGTGGATGCCAACGGTGTGCGCTCCCTACAGGTACGCGTGAGCGAAAGTAAGCCGGGCCGCTACGTGGTGTACTTCCACGGTGGCGGGCTGATGTGCGGCAACCCCGAAGGTGTTCGCTCGACGGCGGCGCGGATCGCGCGCGCCGCGCACGCCACGGTGCTGGTGCCCGACTACCGCCTTGCGCCCGAGCACGCCTATCCGGCGGCACTCGACGATGCGGCGTCGGCATCTTCGTGGGTGCTGGGCCGACGAGGCGGTGAACCCGTCAGACTGGCCCTGCTCGGAGACTCGGCCGGTGGGGGACTGGCGATCTCGTGCGCCATTCGGCTACGTGACGAGGGCGCAAACCGGCCGGCCGCAGTCGTCGTGTGGTCGCCGTGGGTCGATATGACGGTGTCGGGTTCCACAATCGAATCGAAAGCTGCCGTCGATCCGATCGCCAGCGGCCAGTCGTTGACGATGTCGGCCACCGCATACCTTCAAGGTCACCCGCCGACCGACCCGATGGTCTCACCGCTGTTCGCCGACCTGTCCGGCCTTGCGCCGCTGATGATCGAGGTGGGCAGCGAAGAGGTGCTGCTCGATGACGCTCACCGGTTGGCGGCCAAGGCGCAGTCCGACGGTGTCGAGGTGACGCTGACGGTGGCCGACGGCCTGCCGCACGTCTATCAGTACTTCGCCTCGTTCTTGCCCGAGGCCCAGGCCTCGATCGAACGCACGGGCGCCTTCATCAACAAGTTTGCCTAGTTTTTGCCAGTTAACGACCAACGCGAAACAACAAGACAGGAGAACGTCGGTGACCCGAAAGTGCGGGATGTTGTTCGAGATGCCGGTCCCCCGGGAACCACGGCCCGGCGAGAAGCACACTGCGTTCGACTCCGAGGGCCAGCCCTACGAGGTTGAGGCGGTGTTCACACCGGAGTTGACTGAGCGTTCGTTCCACGATGTCGTTGAACAGGCCGTTCAGGCTGAAAAGTGCGGCTATGACAGCGTGTGGTTCGTCGAACACCACTTCTACGAAGAGGCTTCGCAAAGCTCGGCGCCCGATGTCATGCTGGCTCATATCGCAGCCAGGACCGAGCGGATCCGCCTCGGCCACGGGGTACGCCTGCTGCCTTACAACTACAACCACCCGGTCCGCGTGGCGGAATCCGCTGCTGTGCTTGATATTTTGTCACACGGACGGCTCGACTTCGGCACCGGCCGGAGCCTGAGTCGGCTCGAGCTCGAAGGCTTCGGCATCAACCCCGCCGATACCCGCGAGCAGTGGGAGTGCAGCCTGGATATCATCCTCGACGCTTGGACCAAAGAGGTTGTCGAGCGCAGCGAGGGCGACATCGTCTTCCCGCCGCGATCTGTGGTTCCCAAGCCGGTGCAGCAGCCACACCCGCCGCTGTGGGCAGCGACCACCGGAGCTCCCGGGCACGAGCTGATGGGGCGCAAGGGGCTGGGATTGCTGTCTTTCACCTTGATGCTGCCGCTGGAAGAGCTGGCCTCCCGAATCGCCCTGTACCGGGAGGGGATCAAGCATGCCGATCCCGTCGGGCACTTCGTCAACGATCAGGTGGCGGCCATGACGATGGTCTACTGCGCCGAAGACGGTGATGTAGCGCGCGAGCGCGCCGGCGCGGCGGTGATGCGCTACCTCGAATGGGCCTTCGGGGCGTTCGTCGGGGCGGCCAAGTGGATGGATCCTCGCGAGGGTAGCTACAACTACCTGCAGGAAATGATGGGTATCGACTTCGAACAGCTGACCTTCGACGTCGTCAATGACAACGACATGGTGATCGTTGGGTCCCCCGACGAGTGCGCCAAGAAGGCCGAGCGGTACTTCGAGGCGGGTGTCGACCAGATGCTTTGTCAGACAACGCTGCCGGGTATCCCGCACGAAGCGGTGATGGAGTCTATCGAATTGTTTGGCCGCGAGGTCATTCCCAGGATCACCTAACCCGTCGCCACTGAAGCGAATGCCTGTGCAAACGTCATCGGAGTGGGACCTCAGTACGCTTTCGGACGTCGCGGCGGTTCTCGCTCCGGCGCTGAG
>JAAYXN010000385.1 GCA_012515885.1 Rhodococcus sp. (in: high G+C Gram-positive bacteria) | reverse complement strand
GCGCCAGCACTATTGGGCCTGATCGGGCTCTGGTATTCAAACTTCTTTGACGCTGATTCCCGTGCGGTACTTCCCTATTCCAATGACCTCGTGCGTTTTCCCGCGTACCTCCAGCAGCTGACGATGGAGTCCAACGGAAAGTCGGTGCGTGCAGACGGCTCCCCCGTCACCACCTCGACTGGCGAAATCTTTTGGGGCGAGCCGGGAACCAACGGGCAGCACGCGTTCTACCAGCTCCTGCATCAGGGGACGCGCCTGGTGCCTGCCGATTTCATCGGTTTCGCACAGTCCACCGACGACCTGCCCACAGTCGATGGAACCGGCAGTATGCATGACCTGTTGATGAGCAACCTGTTCGCGCAAACGAAGGTGCTCGCGTTCGGCAAGACTGCTGAGGAAATCGCTGCTGAGGGCACCCCGGAGCATTTGGTTCCGCACAAGGTGATGCCTGGAAATCGTCCTACCACAACAATTTTGGCACCCAAGCTGACTCCGTCAGTGCTGGGTCAATTGATCGCGCTCTACGAACACCAGGTGTTCGTCGAAGGCGTCGTGTGGGGAATCGATTCGTTCGACCAGTGGGGTGTCGAACTCGGCAAGGTTCAGGCCGCGGAACTGGAGCCGCTACTCGCCTCGCCCCAGGACCCGGCGTCGTCTGGCGACTCCTCGACAGACGAACTGATTGCCTGGTACCGGGCCGAGCGCAAGCGGTTCTAGCTAATTAGACGAGCTTCGCCGAGATCGATGCGGGAAGGTAGCGCAACGCAACGTCGATCACTTTCCACTTAAACCCGGGAAGTGCGACGCGGGTGCGTTCAGCTTCAATCGCCGCAACCATTGCGCTGACGCCCTCATCGAGTGTTGCGGTCATCTTGGAGTCGTCGCCAGCTTTGCTGGACATGTCGGTGGCCACGTAGCCGGGGAGCAGCGTGGTCACGGCGATGGGGCTGCGCGATAGTTCCGCACTCAGCGACTCTCCGAGGGAAGACACGGCGGCTTTGGTGGCGGAATAGGCTGCTTTTGCGCCCGGCAAACCGCGGTCGGCGCTGATGGAAGACACCAACACCAAGTGTCCCGATTGTTGTTCGCGGAATACAGTCATCGCGGCTTCGCACTGAGACAGCGCGCCCACAAAGTTGGTCTGGACTGTCGCGAGGTTCGCGTCTGCGCGGCCGGTGCCGATCTTGGCGCCCTTACCCAACCCGGCGTTGACGACGACGCGGTCCAGTCCACCCAGCTCTTCGGTGAGTTCACCAAATACCCGTGTCACTGCGTCATGGTCGGTGACATCGAGGGCGCGAACAGCAACGGTGATACCCGGGTTCGCGGCCAATAGTTCTGCCTTCAGGGTTTCTAACCGCTCCAACCTGCGTGCGCACAGCGCCAGGTCGCGGCCTTTCGCTGCGAATCGGCGGGCCATCTCTTCACCGAGACCCGAACTTGCCCCCGTAATCAAGATTCTCTGACGCGTCATGAAGACACCCTAGAACAGCTGGGAGCGACTCCGACAGGGTCGGACGCTCGTTGCCGCCGACAGTCGCGGCCGTATAGTCGCGCAATGGGCAAGAACGCATCCCGCCAGTTGCAGGAAACAGTCGTCGAGACCGCGGACGGCACGCTTCGTGGCCGCAAAGTCGGCGATCTGCTGACCTGGCGGGGCATACCGTACGCGGCGGCGCCGGTGGGCCCACTCAGGTTCCGCGCCCCCGCTCCAGTTATCCCGTGGGAGGGCGAGCGCGACGCAGGTGAATTTGGTGATGCACCATTCCAGCATCGCAAGTTCACGCGGGTTGGCCTGCGAAAGTTTCACCCGAGTAGCGAAGACTCCCTCACCCTCAACGTGTTGGCGCGTCCGGGTGGTGGCTCGCGGCCAGTGATGGTGTTCATCTATGGCGGGGCGTACACGCTGGGAATGTCGGCGACTCCGCTCTACAGCGGCACGTCGCTCGTCGAACGCGAAGACGTCGTGTACGTCTCCATCAACTATCGACTGGGCGCATTGGGGTATCTCGACTTCACGCAGTTCTCCACCGCGGACCGCCAATTCGATTCGAACCTTGGGTTGCGCGATCAGGTCGCCGCTCTGGAGTGGGTGCAGCGAAACATTGCCGCGTTTGGTGGTGACCCCGCCAACGTCACACTTTTCGGTGAGTCAGCGGGTGCTGCCGCGGTGGTGACGTTGATGTCGACGCCGTCAGCGCGGGGGCTGTTTGCGCGCGCGATCGCGCAGAGCCCACCAGTGGGATTGGTATCGACGATGGAGCAGTCCACCAGGTGGGCTAAGGATTTCATCGACAAGCTCGATCCCGACACCGTCGATCCTGCAGCGTCGCTTGCTGCCGCCACGCCGTCTCAGTTGGCTAAAGCTGGCAACCGGTTGGGTGGGAAAGTTATTCGCGAAACGCCGGGGCTTTTTCCGTACAGCCCGGTTGTCGACGGCGATTTCCTTCCCCAATCGCCACTGGAGGCGTTTGCTGACGGCAACGCCCACCGCATCCCGCTCATCATTGGCTCTAACCGCAATGAGGGGACACTGTTCCCTAAAACCCTTGATGCACTGCCGACGACACGGGCTCGGATCGAGAAGATGTTCTCGCTCACCGATCCCGAGGCTGGGCGCAGGGTGACCGCAGCGTACGAGGGCTATCCGCAACCTAGTGCCGCGATCCAGTTGGGTGGTGACCTTCTTTTCTGGTGGCCAACCACCGAACTCACCGCAGCGCATTCGCGCTACGCACCCACGTACTCGTATCGCTTCGATTTCGCGCCGCGGCTGCTGCGTTGGATGAAGTTTGGCGCTACACACGCCTTCGATTTGTTTGCCGTATTTGGTCAGGCCGACACCGCGCTTGGTCGTCTTGTCACTATCGCCGGTGGTCGACGCGGGCTGCGAGCTGTCTCCGATTCTGTTGCTCGGCAGTGGCTTTCCTTTGCCACTACCGGGTCTCCCCTGCCTTCGTGGCCGAAGTACACCGACACTGACCGGGCAACAGTGATTTTCGATGAGGTCACCTCCGTCGACTATGACCCGCAGAAGCAGCGACGCCTGGCATGGTCCGGGTACGGCGGCTATCAGGATCAGTGCCTCTAACCATGCTGGAGATCGATACCGAGTCCGGGACGGTGCGCGGCTATTCGCGCGCCGGGGTCCGCTACTGGACGGGTATCCCCTACGGGGCACCGCCTGAAGGTGCCTTGAGGTTCCGTGCACCGCAACGCCCCACACCGTGGGCGGGGATACGGAAATGCGATGGCTTCGGTCCACTCGCGCCCCAGCTTCGTCGCAACCGCATCACGGGACAGTCCGCGGTGGTGGGAAACGAAAACTGTTTGACGGTGAACGTGAGTGCCCCGGCATCAACGGGTTCAGGATTACCCGTGATGGTGTTT
>JAAYXN010000384.1 GCA_012515885.1 Rhodococcus sp. (in: high G+C Gram-positive bacteria) | reverse complement strand
TAGTCGGACGTGCGCCCGCACTGTAGTAGATGCCACCGCCGTGAACGCCGGTCTGGTTGCGCTCGACACGGGATCCGACGAGCGTGAGGATGCCACCATCATTGAGGATGCCGCCCCCACGTTGGTTGCTGGACTCGTTACCTGTCACAATGCTCTCGTTCAGGGTGACTGTTCCGAAGCGGTTATAGATTCCAGCACCGCCGCCGCTGCCGGCCCGATTGTTGCTCACACTGCTCCGGGTCAGGGTGAGCGTGGCGTCCCATTCATTGTAGATGCCTCCACCACCCTCGCCCTGATTACCGGTGACCGTGCATTCGGTCAGCGTCACGCCTCCATAGTTGAGGAGACCCGCGCCTGTACCAGTGCCGTTAGTAATCGTGACCCCTCGCAGTTCCGCCCCGGTGACACTGCTGGGTATGGTCACGACGGGTCCGCTCCCCCCGCCGTCAAGTATTGAGCTGTTGGCTCCGGCACCGACGATTGTCGCGTTGGTCCAAACGGTGAACGTGCCTTCGTAGATTGTGTGAGGACACAGATGGACTGCGGCCGGTCCTCCCAAGTTGATCGCCGCGTGCAGCCCATCCGACGTAGGGACGCAACACCGCTCCCCTCTACATACCTTACCGGCGCCACACTCCCCGTCGTGGCAGCATGCTCCCTGCGGGATGCACCGCGACCGGCATACCTTTGTCCCGGCTGGACATTGACACTTCCCCCGCCGGCAGATGCTACCGGTGAGCTTTCGGCGGCATTCGGGATTGGTGCAGCAGCTCCGCTTCGGGATGCAATTTTTTCCGCAGCGCTTCTTGCGCTTGGGGCAACGTGGCGCGGCGTCCGCCGCCCCGGCAGCGCCATTCAAGCCCAGGGTGACGAGGAGTCCGCTGCCTATCATGCGACGAAGTGCCTCGCGGCGGGAGTGGATCGCGCGGCAGAGTGTGTCGAGGTGTTCGCTGTCCATTCGACTCACCAACTTTCTGACGGGAGTGCCTGTGGGGACACGTCCATCGTTCCAGCATCGCGTTCGACATTCACTCATGACGTAACCGCTGGATTGGTCGCCTTATCTGGTGACATCGTAAGGAGAGGGCCGCCGACTGGCATCCGTAGGAATACGGAATCCGGGTTCGACGCCCTATCCGTACTGTTGCAGAGGTTGGCCGAGGCGATCTCACCAATGTTGGTGGCGCTCTCTAAGGCCTCGGCGTCGCGGTTAACAACGGCACAGGGGAGAGGTGATAGAGGACTGAATGGCTAAGCGTAGTCTTGCACTGGACTTACTTGATTCAGCCATCACTAACCCCAACGTCGGCGAAGTGACTTGAGGTGGCGCCGGTGCCGGTCCCCATCACGGTGCCCAGGAATGGCATGAAGATGTGAGAAAGTGATCGCCGGCTCAGTCGGCGAACTGACTGGCGTAGAGATTCGCGTAGACGCCTTCGCTGGCCAGCAGGCTGTCGTGCGTGCCCTGTTCCACGATGTTCCCGTCCTGCATCACCAGAATCAGGTCGGCGTCGCGGATGGTCGAGAGGCGGTGCGCGATGACGAAGCTCGTCTTGCCCTCCATCAGCCGGTCCATCGCCTGCTGGATGAGGACTTCGGTCCGCGTGTCGACCGAACTCGTTGCTTCGTCGAGGATCAGCATCGGCCGTTCGGCGAGCATCGCCCGGGCAATGGT
>JAAYXN010000383.1 GCA_012515885.1 Rhodococcus sp. (in: high G+C Gram-positive bacteria) | reverse complement strand
TGACTCTCCCATGCGAGCGCGCACTGCACTTGTGGACTGCGAGTCGGTGCATGTCTTCGCTGACTGCTATCGCATCGTCGCTGGCCCGGTGCAGTTCGATTGATAGCCGTCGCTACTGGGGGCTGGTAGGCGAGTCGGTTCTTGGTGCTGCGACGCACGTACCGCTTCTTGCTGGAATCGGTGGCACTGACGCGGGACGCCGCGGCCAGGGCCTGCTGGACGCTTTCGTTGCTTCTGGTGCGCCGGTGCGTTCACGGGTGCGCCCGTGGGTCCGTCCCGGCAGCACGCTTCACGGGTCGGTATTGCGTAGTAGGTAAGCCTTACCTTATGCTGCCTGAGGAACCATTCAACACTGAGTACTTTCGGGCCGTGCCGGAGTCCTGAGGGCTGCAGCGACTCCCGGTCCTTGCGACGGTGCGCCCCGTATCTCTCGAAGATGCGGGGCGCACCGGTCTATATACCCACGCCCGTACTCTGTACATCGTCAGCGGTCGTCAGACCGAGCGACAAGACGAAAGTGGTGGATATGACCGAGAACCCGAACGAGACGACAAGCAGCCTCTCCGCAGAGCAGATGGCCGCATTCCAAGGCATCGGATTCGACGGACTCGTGGGTCTCGAATACACCGAAGTAACGCCAGACCGCGTACGCGCCACCTGGACTATCCGTCCCGAACTTCACCAACCAGCCGGTATCACTCACGGCGGCGTCTACTGCTCAGTGGTCGAATCAGTTGCCAGCATCGCTGGGATGGTGTGGCTCCAGGGCCGCGGCCACGTCGTCGGCGTCAACAACAACACCGACTTCCTGCGCGCCGTGCGTGAAGGCACCCTCAGCGCTGAGGCGCTGCCGATTCATCGGGGCCGCACCCAGCAACTCTGGGAAGTACGGATTACCGACGAGAAGCAACGCCTCATCGCCAAAGGTCAGGTGCGGCTAGCGAATATCACCGACACCGCCGACCTCGGTTCCAAATAGCGGGGTTCGAAATAGCGGGCGCTAGCTCGCTTTTCCTTCAGCGGGCGGCAGCTTGCTCTGCCTGTCCTTCTTGACCTGGTCGAGCGCGAGCCGCGCGAACACTTGCTGTTCCGTCGACGCCATTTGTGCGCGGCCGCGGCCCAGGAACGAGACGGTCCACGAGATGACCGTGGACAAGCGGTTTTGGAAACCAATCAGGTACATCAAGTGGATGACCAGCCACGCCACCCAACCGATGAAGCCGGTGATTTCCAGCTTGCCTACCTTCGCGACCGCGCTAAACCGCGAAATCGTCGCCATCGAGCCCTTGTCGAAGTACTTGAACGGGGGGCGCTCGTCAGGCGAGTGGCCTTCCAGTGACGATTTGATTTGCTTGCCCGCGTACTTGCCGCCCTGCATCGCTACCTGAGCCAGACCCGGTAGGTTATCGAGCGCCATCATGTCGCCGATAACGAACACGTTGGGGTGCCCGGGAACAGACAGGTCCGGATTGACCTGAACGCGGCCCGCGCGGTCAATTTCGGCGTCCGACTGGTCCGCGATGAGCTTGCCGAGCGGACTTGCCTGCACGC
>JAAYXN010000382.1 GCA_012515885.1 Rhodococcus sp. (in: high G+C Gram-positive bacteria) | reverse complement strand
TCGATCTCGGTATCGACGCTGCCGGTGAAGGCGGCTACGCCCGCGAACTCACCGAAGACGAGAAGGCTCGTCAGCAGCAGGCACTCGAAGACGCTATTAAGGGCTTCGACGTCGTCATCACCACTGCACTCGTGCCGGGTCGCCCCGCACCGGTCCTCGTGACGGCAGCAGCTGTTGAAGGCATGAAGCCGGGCAGTGTCGTCGTTGACCTCGCCGGTGAAACGGGCGGCAACTGTGAACTGACCGAACCCGGCCAGACCGTTGTTAAGCACGGCGTCACCATCTGCTCGCCGCTGAACCTGCCGGCCACCATGCCGGAACATGCGTCCGAGCTGTACTCGAAGAACGTGTACGAGCTGATCACGCTGATGCAGGGCGAGGACGGCTCGTTTGCGCCCGATTTCGAGGACGAGATCCTCGCGGGCGCTTGCGTGACCCGTTCGAAGGAGAACGCGTAGATGTATAACGAACTGCTCGCGAACATCGCGATCCTGGTCTTGGCCGGATTCGTCGGTTTCGCAGTGATCTCTAAAGTCCCGAACACGCTGCACACGCCGCTGATGTCGGGAACCAACGCTATTCACGGCATCGTCGTGCTCGGTGCGCTGGTTGTGCTCGGGCACCTGCCTGAAGATGCCAGCTGGGGTATCCGCATCATCCTGTTCGTCGCGTTGGTGTTCGGCACCTTGAACGTCGTCGGTGGCTTCGTGGTTACTGACCGCATGCTCGCGATGTTCAAGCCGAAGAAGGCTGAGAAGAAGGAGGCTGACGCCTGATGGGTATCGACTACCTTGTCTCAGTCCTGTACATCGTCGCGTTCGCGATGTTCATTTACGGTCTTTCTGGTCTCACCGGCCCGAAGACCGCAGTGCGCGGCAACTACATCGCCGCCGTCGGTATGGGTATCGCCGTTGTTGCGGTCCTGATCGACATTCGCAACACCAGCCACTGGGGCCTGATCATCGGTGGCCTCGCCGTCGGTGTGATCCTCGGTGTGCCACCGGCCATCAAGACGAAGATGACCGAAATGCCGCAGCTTGTGGCGCTGTTCAACGGTGTCGGTGGTGGCACGGTCGCGCTGATCGCGTGGGCCGAGTACCTCGAATCGTCGTCGTTCACCACGCTCAAAGATGAGCCGACAGTCGTCATGATCGTTGGTTCGCTGTTCGCAGCCATCATCGGCTCGATCTCGTTCTGGGGTTCGCTGGTCGCATTCGCGAAGCTGCAGGAACTGCTCAACAAAAACCTGGAGAAGAAGTTCGTCTCCGGTGCCAAGCTGTTCCAGATCGCCAACATCATTCTCGTTATTGCTTCGATCGCCGTCGCGATCTACATCGGTGTTAGTGCCGATGGAGAGCCGCTGGCATCGTGGTGGATCGGCCTGCTGCTGATCTTCGCGGGCCTGATGGGTCTGTTCGTCGTGCTGCCCATCGGCGGCGCTGACATGCCTGTCGTGATCTCGCTGCTCAACGCACTCACCGGTCTGTCCGCTGCAGCTGCGGGTCTGGCGCTCAACAACCAGGCGATGATCGTTGCCGGCATGATCGTCGGCGCGTCCGGCACCATCTTGACCAACCTCATGGCTAAGGCCATGAACCGCTCGATCCCGGCCATTTTGTTCGGCGCATTCGGTGGCTCTGACGACGCCGCTGGTGGCGTCACCGCTTCCGGTGGCACCGTCAAGGCAACGTCCGCTTCCGATGCGGCGATCCAGATGGCATACGCCAACCAGGTCATCGTCGTTCCCGGTTACGGTCTCGCTGTGGCGCAGGCTCAGCACGCTGTGAAGGAAATGGCGGAGATGCTTGAGGCTCGCGGCGTCGAGGTCAAGTACGCGATCCACCCTGTCGCTGGTCGTATGCCCGGCCACATGAACGTGCTGCTCGCTGAGGCGGACGTCGCGTACGACGCGATGAAGGAAATGGATGACATCAACGGCGAGTTCGGCCGCACGGACGTCACCATCGTCATCGGTGCTAACGACGTCACCAACCCGGCTGCACGCAGCGATTCGTCAAGCCCGATCTACGGCATGCCGATCCTCAACGTTGACCAGTCGAAGTCGGTCATCGTCCTCAAGCGAGGAATGAGCTCCGGTTACGCAGGCATCGAGAACCCACTGTTCACGTTGACGCAGACGTCGATGCTGTTCGGTGACGCGAAGAAGATGGTTTCCGAGGTCATCGAGGAACTCAAGGGCCTGTAGGTTTCACGGCTCAAGCTAGATGAAGGTGGTTGCCGGTCGCGAGACTGGCAACCACCTTCACTTGTTTGTGGGGGCCGGCTAAGCGGTGAAGTGGAGATCGCGAGAGAGCGCAATGGCGGCGGTGTCGGCGCGGCGGCTTTCCCGCTCGGCAGCAATGGGGGAGAACTGCATGAGCGCTGACCCAAGTGCCCACCACATGAGGCCAACGCCTATGGACGCGAGTGCGCCATAGATCGACGTGGGCTCGGCCACGACAGCGGCAGCAGTAATGGCCACGACAGAGGTAAAGCCAAGACCTATCAGAGCGGGCTGGAACCGGGGCGCGCACACCAACAGCGCCGACCCGTACAGGGCGACAGCAGCGACAATGTGGCCGTTGGGGAGAAGATCTAGGGGTGTGTTCGGCAGCCAACTACCAGCCAGGCCGCTGGTCAGGTTTGCGCCGATCGAAACAATGAGCACGGCTGCCACACCGTAGGGCAGATGCCGAACCATAGCCACGATCGCGAGGACGACGGTGGCCGCGAGGACCAACGTGAGGTCGATGGCCTCGGCAATCGGCGCAGCGAGGCTGCGGATTTCTTCGGAAGGGCTGATCGACGCTGACGTGGGCTCAAGGATGTAGAGCGTCACTAACGCAGCGAGGACGGTAGCTGCGAAGACAACACGGCCCACGGCGCCGCGTACACGTGTGGTCGGATCAAACACACCATCCAGGATGCCAGCGGCTTCGGTCGCTGCGGTTTACGTCTCCTGTGAGCTTCCTCAATTTTCTCTAAGGCTTGCCCGATTCGGGGGCAGTGGGTCAGGAGGTACGCGGGAGCAGTGATTCGACGGCCGTATAGATAGGTGGCGGGATCGGCACCGGCGTCCGGGTCTGTGCGTCGACGTAGACGTGGACGAAGCGCCCGGTTGCTGCGAGGGTCAGGGATTCGTCCTTTTCGACGCGGAAGATCGCCAGCGCATAGACGATGCTGCGGGTGCCGAGACGCTCGACGGATAGCCCAACCTGCAACTGGTCGGGGAACGACAATTCGGCGTGGTATCGGCATGAGGTTTCCGCGACGACTCCGAGCGCAGGCAGTGCGCGAATATCGGTGCCGGTGGTGGCGATGAGCCACGCGTTGACCGCGGTGTCGAAGTACGAGTAGTACGTGACGTTGTTGACGTGCCCGTAGTGGTCGTTGTCGGCCCAGCGGGTTGGTACCGGCCACAGGACGGGGAAGTCGTCGGCACTGGGCTGGGGCGTTGTTGGCGCGTTCACACGGTCACGATAGTGCAGACCGGTCGGGTGTAGCGGGGGCAGATTCCGTTAGCAGCGCTCAGCCACGTCGGCGAGCGAATCGTGGTCCGCGACGGTGATGGGTAGGTCGTATTCGATTGCGACAGAGAGATATTTGGCGGCGTAGTAACAGCGGTAGGACGGGTGCGGAGGCAGCCAGTCGGCGGGTGTTTTATCGCCCTTGTCCATGTTGGCGGATCGGTTGACGGCGAGCAGATTGAACTCGACGTCGTTGGCGAATTGGATGCGCCGGGCGAGGGGCCACTGTGATGCGCCGAAATCCCATGCGGCAGCGAGGGGATAGATGTGGTCGATGTGGATGGCGCTGCCGTCGCTGCGGTGGAACTCGACGACCTCGCCGGAGTATGGGTCGGGCAGCGTTCCGGAAAGCACTACACACTGTGCGGTGTCGTCTTGGTAGGTCACGTGGCCGAGCGTCAGTGCCAGCGCGTTGTTGCGGGTGTCGCAACCGTCTCGTCCATGGGCGGCGTCATTGATGTCGGTCCATGCGGGCCCGAATACGCATGCCTGCCCGTGCGAGCAGGCGCGCTCGTAGCCGCCTGGTCGGGGCCGCGCAGGCACTGTTGTTACTGCATCGAGTAGTACAGATAGTTCTGCGCGAGTGGGGCTTCCTGGTGCTGGAGGCGCACGGAAGGGATCAAGACGTGTGCCATCAATGCTGATGTACGCAGCCACAATTGCGGCGCAGAGTGCCCACTGGAGTGGTCGTATCCATCGCCGCGTTGCCTGTATTTGTTGCTGCATGCCGCCCCCTATCCCGCCCTGAACTCCCTATCCCGCGGCCGGGCCCCTTTTCCCGGTAGCGATTGGCAACAGTATTGCGCAGCCCACCGACAGGACTGTGCGTACTACTCGAATTCGATGACAACTTTTCCTTGTGTGTGGCCAGTTTCGACGGCGGCGAGGGCTTTGCCCGCATCGGCGAAGCGATAGCGCGATCGCACCTGGGGATCGAGGACGCCGCCTGCGACCAGGCCCACCAGCTCGGTGAACGCCGCGCGCGTACGTCGCCTCGTGACGCCGCGGCCACCGAGTTGCTTCGCGCGCGTCACATCGGCGGTAGTGACAATGCGGTCGCCCGGCACCAAGTCCGCCACATCGTCGAGATAGTGCCCGCCGACAAGATCAAGCACCGCGTCGACCTGTCTGGGTAGCCGGGACGCCAGATCAGGGCCAGATTCCACCCAATACCCACCCAACGCCACAACGTCCTGCCGTTTGGCGGCGCTGGCGACACCAACAACGTTGAGTCCGCGCGCGGCCGCAAGCTGCAACGCCGCGACACCCACCCCGCCACCGGCGCCGATCACGAGCAAGCTCTGACCCGAAGCCAGATCCAGTTCGTGTAGAGCGTCGAACGCTGTTCCCGCCGCCACCGGCAACACGGCCGCGTCAGCGAAGGACACCGCGTCGGGGATCAGCGCCGTCGACGCCGCATCAAGGACAGTGCAGCGGCGATAGCCACCACAGCCAGCCGCGGTCGCCCCGAACACGCGATCACCAACAGCGAAACCCGCATCTGCACTGCCGACAGCTGTCACCACCCCGGCGACCTCGCGGCCCAATACTGCGGGAAACGTCGTCTCCACCGTTGCTTGACGTAGCCCTTCTCGGACCTTCCAATCCGCCGGATTCACGCCAGCAGCGCGGACCTGCACCTGAATCTGGCCGGGGCCCGGCTCGGGGTCCGGGAGATCGATAAACCGCTGCGTGCGCGGTCCGCCGTATTCAGTGAAGACGTAGGCATCCATGCGGACAACTTTGCCAGCTTGCTGACTTGTCAGACGAGGGTGATTGGATGGAGAGATGTTGCACGGCCTCTGGACCCTCGATTCTGGGCTCATGCTGTGGCAAGACACCGAGGACACAGCGTCAGGTAGCGGTGGTCCGCGCCCAGTATCGACGCAGCCCGGGGCCGTGATCGATCCCGTCGAGCGCGTCCTCGAACGTAAATTCCGTCATCGCGTCCACGTCCCGGTTCCGGTAGGCGAGGGGGTCCAGACGGAAGAGCACCGGGCGACGGCGATGGACCCACGCACCGCCGCCGCGTTCCTGCTCTCCATGCAGCCTCGTGATGCGCGGATCGCGGGCGACCTGCACTACCTCGTCCACGTGGTGCACGGGATCGATCGATGGGTGCGGGCAGGACGGATCGCCCCGGAACTGCACCGCACAGATTCGCAGTGGTGGCCGCGGTGGCAGTTGGTCGGCGGCCAACGTCAACGCGGCTGGTTGGCCGAACTCGTCGTGGCGATGCCGCCGGTGCTGCGTCACCATGCGGAGGCATCGGGACCTTCAGTGACCGCACGAACGCTCCTGGAACATCTGCTGGCTGAGCTCACCGATCCGCTGGCACGTCGAGCCATCGGTTTCCCCACGGTGGAGAGCCCATTCGTTGCTGCCCTTGTCGCTGGCGAACCTTTGGCCGTCGGCAACGCGCAACTATCGGAAGGGCTTACCGCATGGCGTGAAAGCCTCACTGTCGACGAACCACAATTGGTGCTGCGACTTCTCGAACCCGAGGACAGCCCTGACCCCAGCGCGAACCTTGATGAGATCCTGTGGCGTCTCGAAGTGTGTTTGCGTGCCGACGGAGACGCGCCGCAGCCAGTGTCGTTGCGGGGCAATGATGCTGGACGTCTACAGCTGGGCGTCCGCAAACTTGCTGACGCGGTTGCCGCCTATCCTCGGCTGCGGGACGTCCCGTCCGATAGTGAGAGTTTGGATCTTCTACTTCCAACACCGGTGGTGACCGACCTGGTTGCGCACGGCGCGCACGCGCTGGGGGAGCGCGGTATCAGTGTCTTGCTGCCGCGCGCGTGGAGCGTCGTGTCGCCGTCGCTGAAACTGCGGGTCTCACCGGCGACGTCGGCAACGGCCGACAACCGTGCCGTCGGCAAAGATCAACTGGTCGATTTCCATTGGGAGCTTGCTCTCGGTGACATCACCCTCACACCTGACGAACTGGCCGCGATGGTCGCCGCCAAGAGTGACCTGGTACGCCTGCGTGGCCAGTGGGTGCAGGCTGATGCTCAGGTGCTTGCCCGCGCTGCCCGGTATGTCGAGCAGCGACATAGCAGCGGAGACCGCGCCATCGTTGATCTTCTCAAGGACCTCATCGTCGATGACGCCCGCAATCTTCCGATAGACGAGATCGCTGCCACTGGGTGGACCCGCACCCTCCTTGATGCGAATGCCACTCCCGAGCCGGTCGTACTGCCCGACACCATTGATGCGGAGCTGCGGCCCTACCAGCAGCGGGGCGTGGATTGGTTGGCGTTTATGAGCCGGGCGGGACTGGGCGCCATCCTCGCTGACGACATGGGTTTGGGTAAGACACTTCAAGTCCTTGCTCTGCTGGCCTACGAGAATCATGACGCGCCCACCCTGTTGGCGTGCCCAATGTCGGTGGTCGGCAACTGGCAACGCGAAGCGGCTCGTTTCACGCCAACTTTGCGTGTCCTGGTGCACCACGGGCCGGACAGGTTGCACGGAGACGAGTTCACCGAAGCGGTGCAGTCGGCTGATCTCGTCATCACCACCTACGCGCTACTGGCCCGCGACGTTGCTGAACTGAAAGAGCAGCGGTGGCGGCGCATCGTCCTCGACGAAGCCCAACACATCAAGAACGCCGCGACCTCTCAAGCACGCGCTGCGCGAGCGATCGACGCGCAGCACCGTTTAGCGCTCACCGGCACCCCCGTCGAGAACCGGCTCGATGAACTGCGGTCCATCTTGGACTTCACTAACCGTGGCCTGGTGGGTTCGCCGTCCCTGTTCCGGAAACGATTCGCGATACCGATCGAACGCGAACACGATGCCGACGCCGTAGCGCGGCTACGTACGGTCACGTCGCCGTTCATTTTGCGCCGTGTCAAGACGGACCCCACTGTCATTTCTGATCTCCCAGACAAGTTGGAAATGACGGTGCGCGCCAACCTGACTGCGGAGCAGGCCGCGCTATATAAGGCAGTTGTCCAGCAGATGCTCGAAGACATCAAGGGTGAGTCGGGGATTTCACGCAAAGGCGCTGTGCTTGCGGCACTAACCAAGCTCAAGCAGGTGTGCAACCACCCCGCACATTTTCTTCGCGACGGTTCCTCAGTGCTGCGCCGCGGTCACCACAGATCAGGCAAGCTCGGGCTTATTGAAGACGTCGTGGATTCTGTTCTCGCCGACGACGAGAAAGTGCTGCTGTTTACCCAGTTCCGGGAGTTCGGTGACCTGGTGTCGCCGTATCTTTCCGACCGGTTCGGTGTCGACGTGCCGTTCCTGCACGGCGGCGTCAGTAAGGGCCGCCGTGATCGCATGGTGGAGAATTTCCAATCTCCGCAAGGCCCACCCATCATGGTGCTCTCGCTCAAAGCTGGCGGAACAGGATTGAACCTCACGGCCGCGAATCATGTTGTGCACATGGATCGTTGGTGGAACCCGGCCGTCGAGAATCAAGCAACGGACCGTGCGTTCCGGATCGGGCAACGCAAAAATGTCCAGGTGCGAAAGCTCGTGTGCATCGGCACCTTGGAAGAACGCATCGACACCATGATCGCCAGTAAACGGGAATTGGCAGATCTCGCGGTGGGCACCGGAGAAAACTGGGTCACCGAAATGAGCACCGAGGAACTCGGTGAACTTCTGCGTCTGAGCGACGAGGCGGTGGGCGAATGAGTCCTAGCGATGACGACTTCGGCAAGTA
>JAAYXN010000381.1 GCA_012515885.1 Rhodococcus sp. (in: high G+C Gram-positive bacteria) | reverse complement strand
CCTCGCCGATGAAGCAGAACTTGATCGTGTCATCGCTGCCGGTGCGCAGCGTGCCCGCGAGGTATCGTCCCAGACATTGGCAACGGTGTACGACAAGGTTGGTTTCCTGACACCGAAGGGATAGACAGATGACCCGGGACGACAAGGATAAGGACGCACCGGGTTTCGTTGAGAAGCAGCGAGCTAAACGTCCCTGGTTTGACCACGCGGTGCGGGCCGGTGAGCGTTACCAAGGCCAAAAGGGCGACTACTACGCCGCCGGAATCACCTACTTCAGTGTGCTTTCCATCGTGCCCATGCTCATGGTCACCTTCGCCATCGCAGGTTTCGTCCTCGCAGGCAACCCGACGTGGCTAGACGAAATCAAGCACGCCATCAGCGACAATGTCCCAGGCAGCCTGGGTGACACCCTCAACGACCTTGTCGATTCCGCTATCGATTCGCGCGGCGCGGTCGGCGTCGTCGGCCTCCTCGGTGCCGCCTACGCTGGCCTCGGATGGATGGCAAATGTGCGCGACGCACTCACGGCCATGTGGGAAAGCGTTCGTGAATCCGAAGGTGGGGTCGTCGGCACCGTTAAAACCAAGCTGCGTGATGCCTACAAACTCCTCGGCCTGGGTCTTGCGCTGCTGCTCACCATCGGCATGTCGGTGGTCGGCAGCGGACCGCTTGCGCACAACGTCGTGAAATGGTCGGGGCTCAGCAACATCACCGGCATGGGCACCCTGCTGCGGATAGTTGCGACCGTACTGTCGATCCTCGCAACGTGGGCCGTGCTGACCTGGGTGATCGCCAAATTGCCCCGCGAACCAGTGGCACTGCGCGGCGCAGTCGTGGGCGCGTTTCTCGGCGCTATCGTCTTCGAAATCTTCAAACAACTCGGCGCCGTCTACCTGTCCTCGGTGACCAGCGGGCCCGCGGGCGTCGCCTTCGGACACATCCTCGGTTTGCTGGTCTTCATCTACATGGGCGCGCGCGTCCTGCTGTTCTGCACGGCGTGGGCCGCCACTTCCCGCGCCAGCCTCGAACTCGCGTATGTTCCGCCGCCCGATCCCGCCGTCATCTCACCGCGCATGCAGGTCAACGAAGGACTCAAAATGCGTGAAGGTGCCGCCCTCGTCGGAGCCGCAGCATTGACTGTCTTGGGTATTTCCGCACTGCGGGCCAAAAACCGCGACTAACTTCCAAAGCCAAGCGTGGGCGGCGATCACATTGATCGCCGCCCACACTTGCGTACCTATTTACTTGCTCGTCGTCCGTACGACTCTTCCTACTCGTCGTCCGTACGACGGTGTCTCATTCGTCGTCCGTACGACGGTGCTTCCCTGGGCGCACCACCGCACGCACCCGATCCTGATTCAAAGCCCGGTAGCCAGCTGCACCAACGAGGGCGACAGTCGCGATACCGGCCGCAATGAGGACTGGTTCGCTGGATGCGCCACCTGCGACCGCAGCCGCAGCGACAGCGGGGTCACCTGATGCAGCTGCCGCAGCCTGCGTGCTCGCCGGATCATCGGCGGGCAGCGGTTCCGGAGCCGGAACGTTCAGGGTTCCCACGGACGTACCTGCAGGCAGGGAGAACCCGTAATCCAGCAGACGCGTCGCCTGGGCCCATGGTCGCAGTGGTGCGACCTCGCCGCCCATCAGCGTCACCGCAAGGG
>JAAYXN010000380.1 GCA_012515885.1 Rhodococcus sp. (in: high G+C Gram-positive bacteria) | reverse complement strand
GAGAAGGCCGCCCACCCCAACAGCCGGTTCTGCACCCCCATCACCCAGGTGCCGATCCTGGCCCCGGAATACGACGACCCCCGCGGCGTCCCCATCGACGCCATCATCTTCGGCGGCCGGCGGGAGAACACCATCCCGCTGGTGGCGCAGTCGCGCAGTTGGGCGCACGGCGTGTTCATGGGCGCCACATGCAGTTCCGAGACGACGGCGGCCTCCACCGGCTCCGTCGGCGTGCTGCGCCGCGACCCCATGGCGATGCTGCCGTTCATCGGCTACAACGCTGGCGACTACATCAACCACTGGATCAATGTTGGCAAGAACGCAGACGCTACGAAGCTCCCCAAGATCTTCTACGTGAACTGGTTCCGTCGCGGCGAAGACGGTCGCTTCCTGTGGCCTGGCTTCGGTGAGAACTCCCGCGTGCTGGAGTGGATCATCCGTCGTATCGAGAACAAGGCGGACGCCCAGTCCACCCCCATCGGCTACGTCCCCACCGCCAGCGACCTCAACCTCACTGATCTCGATGTGGATGCCGCTGACGTCGACGAGGCCCTCGCGGTGTCGGCTGACGAGTGGAAGCAGGAGCTGCCTCTCATCGAAGAGTGGTTCGAGTTTCTCGGCGAGAAGGTTCCGTCCGGTGTTCGCGATGAGTTCGAAGCTCTCAAGCAGCGCCTCGGCTGATCGTCAACCCTTTAATTCACAGCGAATGTCACATTCCCCCAAATACCTGGGAGAATGTGGCATTCGCTGTTTTTCCAGGTAGAAAACACGGCGGCGGTGACCCCGCGTGATCACCGTGGGGTAGTGGACTGTTCCAATGGTGCAAATGTCGAGTATCGGGCTGGTGTCCGATCAGGAGGAGGCTAGATCGATGGCTGGTATCTACGAAAACGTCACTGAGCTGGTCGGGCGTACGCCGCTCGTCCGCCTGAACCGGGTCACCGAGGGTGCTGGCGCCCAGGTCGTGGCCAAGCTGGAGTTCTATAACCCGGCGAACAGCGTCAAGGACCGCATCGGCGTCGCCATTATCGATGCTGCTGAAAAGTCGGGCGAGCTTAAGCCTGGCGGCACGATCGTTGAGGGCACGTCCGGCAACACCGGCATCGCGTTGGCGATGGTTGCTGCTGCCCGCGGCTACAAGGTCATCCTGACGATGCCCGAGACCATGTCCACGGAGCGTCGCGTCATGCTGCGTGCATACGGCGCTGAGATCGTTCTGACGCCGGGCGCTGAGGGTATGGCTGGCGCTGTGCGTAAGGCTGAGGAGATCGTCGAGCAGTCCGACAACGCGATCCTCGCCCGCCAGTTCGGTAACCCGGCCAACCCGGCAATCCACGCCGCCACCACCGGTGAAGAGATCTGGGCCGACACCGACGGCAAGGTCGACATTTTCGTTGCCGGTATCGGCACCGGCGGCACCATCTCCGGTGCAGGCAAGACGCTGCGCGGCTACAACCCGGACGTCAAGATCGTCGGTGTTGAGCCTGCTGATTCCCCGATCCTGACCGGTGGCCAGCCGGGCCCGCACAAGATTCAGGGCCTGGGCGCCAACTTCGTGCCGGACATCCTCGACCGTGAGATCTACGACGAGATCATCGACGTCCAGCTCGACGACGCTATCAGCACCGCCCGCAAGCTGGGCACCGACGAGGGCATCCTCGGCGGCATCTCCACCGGTGCCAACGTGTGGGGTGCACTTGAGCTCGCGAAGCGTCCCGAGAACGCAGGCAAGCTGATCGTCGTGATCGTTCCGGACTTCGGTGAGCGCTACATCTCCACCCCGCTGTTCGAGGATATTCGGGACTAATTGTGAGCGTGCTGCGCGGCAGTAAAACGGTGCTGAGCACCATGAAAGAGGATCTAAAGGCTGCCCGCAGCCACGATCCGGCCGCTCGCGGCGACCTGGAGAATGCGATTGTGTACTCCGGGTTGCACGCGATCTGGTCGCATCGAATTGCACACGTGTTGTGGAACCGGCCCGCGTTGCGTGGGCCGGCCCGCATTCTGTCTCAGTTCACCCGGTTCTTGACGGGTATCGAGATCCATCCGGGCGCGACTATCGGGCGCCGGTTTTTCATCGACCACGGCATGGGTGTGGTGATTGGTGAAACCACTGAGATCGGTGACGACGTCATGCTCTATCACGGGGTGACGCTCGGTGGCCGCTCGATGGAGGCAGTCAAACGTCACCCGACTCTCGGTGATCGGGTCACGGTCGGTGCCGGTGCAAAAATTCTCGGTCCGGTCGTGGTTGGCGCCGATAGTGCAGTGGGCGCGAATGCTGTTGTGACTCGCGATGTTCCGGAGGATTCGATCGCGGTGGGTATCCCGGCGACGGTCCGCTCACGCAGCCGATCGCAGCATGAGGACCTGGTGGATCCCACGTCGTACATCGACCCGGCCATGTATATCTGACAGACCGCATATCTGACAGGCCGCATATCTCGCCTACGACTTGCGTAGCACCAGGACGAGGTTGCTGACGAGCAGTTCACGCAACGCTGGGATGCGGACCATCCACCACGCCCAGCGGGGATGGTAGCGGGGAAAGGCTGCCAGTAGCTCGCCGTTGGGGGTGCTGCGGGCCCACTTGAGCCCATCTTTCGCACCGACATTGAACAGCGACTTCCCGAAGCGGTTTTTTGGTTCATGGCCGTGCGTGCGCAGATACCGCTTCGCGGCGTACTCGCCGCCCAGGTAATGCCACGGCCCCGTCTCGTGGCCGCCGAACGGCCCCCACCACAGGGTGTACGACACAATGACGATCCCGCCGGGCCGGGTCACCCGCAGCATTTCTTCAGCCATCTCCCACGGCTGAGCAACATGCTCGGCCACGTTTGATGAAAAGCACACGTCGACGGAGTCGCTGCGGATCGGTAGCGCCAGGCCAGAGCCGCGAATCGACGACCCCACTGACAAGCCAGCAGCATGCATTTCACTCGGATCCGGCTCGACCGGAACATACCGCGCACCCGATTCAGTGAACGCGTCCGCGAAGTAGCCGGGCCCGCCCCCGACGTCGAGAACAAGAGTGTCCTTGAGTCCGTTACCTGTCGCCCCGAGGTACAGATCGCCAACAAGTTCGACCGAATCTCGCGCCAGTGCCCCATAGAAAATATCGGGGTCCGTCTGCTCGTACTTGAAGTCGCTTAGCAGGGCGAACGAGCGTGGCAGAGTGGCTCGACGAGCGAACACGGAGGTAATCGAAGGCTTGCTCACGAGGATGAACCCTAGCCACTTCTTCACTACAGACGGGCAGCGGTAGCTAGTGTGGTGGCGGATACATCACACAGCTGCATCCGCAATAAGCATCAAAGTTCAACCACCCATCGATCAACCCGGGAGTGCAGGTACGTGCGCGAGGTTCTTCTACTGTGCTGGCGTGACACCGGCCATCCGCAAGGAGGCGGCAGCGAACGGTACCTGGAACAGGTAGGTGCTCAGCTCGCTGCGCAGGGGATCTCGGTGACGCTGCGTACCGCCCGCTACCGGGGCTCGGCACGCAACGAAGTCATCGGCGGTGTGCGTATCAGTCGAGGTGGCGGGCGTCTTTCGGTGTATCCGAGCGCGTTGATCGCGATGGCGGCGTCGCGGTTCGGGGTGGGTCCACTCGCCGGTATCCGCCCCGACGCGGTGATCGATACTCAAAACGGCATCCCGTTCTTTTCGCGCCTGGTCGTCGGCGCCCCGGTCACGGTGCTGGTGCATCACTGTCACCGCGAGCAGTGGCCGGTGGCCGGACGGTTGATGAGCCGGATCGGCTGGTGGATCGAATCGCAGCTGTCTCCGCGCGTGCACCGAGATAGCCAATACCTGACGGTGTCGTTGCCGTCGGCGGATGAGCTGGTGGAGTTGGGGATCGAGCGCGAACGCATCGCGGTGGTACGCAACGGGGTGGACGAGCTGCCTGACGGCGCACCCGTAGGCGACGCCAACACCCGCACCGCGCACCCAAGCATCTGCGTCCTATCCCGGCTGGTCCCGCACAAGCAGATCGAAGACGCGTTAGAGACGGTCGCGGCGCTCTCCGCGGACTTCGAGGGCCTTCATCTCGATGTCATCGGCGGCGGCTGGTGGGAAGAGAACCTTCGTGAGCGGGCCGCGGAACTGGGCATCACGCACGCCGTCACTTTCCACGGCCACGTTGATGAACAACGCAAACATGAGCTTCTTGCCCGTTCGTGGGTGCATGTGATGCCGTCCCGCAAAGAGGGGTGGGGCCTGGCCGTCATTGAGGCCGCCCAGCATGGTGTGCCCACGATCGGCTACCGCAGCTCCAAGGGACTCACCGATTCGATCGTCGACGGCGTCACAGGGTTGCTCGTTGGCGACGGCGACGTCTCCGATGTGCATGAGCTGACGCAGGCGGTACGCACGCTCCTGACCGACGCTGAAGCCCGCACAGTCCTCGGCGAAAAGGCGCGGGCGCGGGTGCGGGAGTTTTCGTGGGAATTGACCGGCAGTGGAGTGCAGACGGTGCTCTCCGGCACGGTGTCAGGACGCCGCACTGCGGGCCTGGTTGCCCCCTCTGGCCGCGAACGCGCGGAGACGGGCAACAGCTAGCCCGCCGATTCCCACCAGGAGCAGCGCCGCCCAGAGGGCGTGGGCAGCGATCACTGCGGTACGGGCACCGGAATCTGCAGTGTGTTCACTGACTGCGCCTGGCACTCGATACAGCGACAGGTCGGCGCCGATAAGACGAGGCTCCAACTGGGCCAGCGTCTGCGCCGCATCCCCATAGTTGCCCAGGTCGTCCGCGCCGTATTCGTGTTCGACCAGCACCCAGCGGACACCGAGGGCCGCTAGGTCGTCGGGCGCGGCGCCGTCATGAAGGGCCTGCTCGGCAGCGAGTCCGCGGGAGCCTTCGCCGCTGACGGCCTGGCCACTGACCACGAGCTGTCCGCTTTGGAGAACATCGGACGGCAGCATGCGCGGTGCGGGATCGAGCGCGGGGTTGCCGTCGATGATGCGGAACATCCCGGTCGGTAGAACGGCCACGTCACCGGGTTCAGCGGCGACCTGCGCGGCGACCTCATCCCACTGCGGCGAGTACGTCACCGGTCGCAGCGAGCCGCCGACACCCCACGCGAGATCAGGCAGTGCCGCGAATACCAAGACGATCGCGCCCGCCGCGGCAGCGACCTTGCTGCCCGCCGACATCGGGACGCGTCGCCCCTGAACACGCTGAACGCTCTGAGAACGAGCGACGGGCGGGAGGACTGCTGCTGCCGCAGCGAGGGCGTACGCGGGCACGGCGAGCGCCACCCACTTGTGCGCGTCGCGCAGCAGGCCGGTTCCGGGGACAGCGTCGACCGCCCAGCGGCCCACCTCCAACCCCCATGGGGTGGCGGCCAGTGCGGGGGCAACGATGGCGAGCACCGCGAGCACAGTGAGCCCGCCGATAACGGGATGCCGACGGCGCCGCCACAGGGCGGGAACGCCACACGCGATGATCGCTAGCAGGATCGCGGTACCTAGGACCGCGAACAGCGTGGTGCGCGAATCCGGGACGGCATGCGAATTCCAGATGCCGCCCAGTCCGGCGAGGCTCCCGATCGTTGCTAGGCCGGGTTCGGCGCGTGCCGCGAACGCCGCGACGCCTTCGGGGTCGGACGTCGCGTCACCGCCCGCGACAGCGGTTGCGGTCAGCCACGGCGCGGAAGCGAGCAGAAACAGGCCCAGAAGCGCCCCTAGGCGCCGAAACAGCTGTCCGGCAGGTTTCGGTGGGCAGATCAGGGTGGCGCCCGCGACGAGGAACGTGAGGATGACACCTGTTGGCGTCAGCCCAGCGATCGTGAATGCGGCGGCCAGCCCGAACCATCCGCTGCGGCGTCCACGTCGAACCGCTACGGCAGCGCACACCGTCCACGGCAGCGCGGCATAGCCGAGCAGCAGACTCCAATGCCCTTGCAGCAGTCGTTCCGCGACGTACGGGTTCCACAGCGTCGCGGTGGCAGCGAGCAGCTGCGAACCTAATCGCGCGGTCGGTAGCAGCACGCGCACCATCGCGGCCGATCCCGCCCCGGCAGAGGTCAGGGCGGCAAGCAGAAGCAGAGTCACCAGCAGGCCGCCGTCGACGACACGTGTCGCGATGGCGAGGGCAGCGTCTTGCGGGACGGCGCGCGCCGCAGCGTCAGAGAGCCCGAGCGCGGTGTCGGTGAGATACGAGCGCGGGGTGCTGACGGCGTCGCGGAGCAGCAGATACCCGGGTCGCAGCAGCGGGCCGACGATGACGGCGGCAACGGTCAGGCTGTACAGCCACGGCACCCACACGTGTGCGGGATGGCGCCGACCTGTCATGTCCGGCACCCTACGTGGTGCCCGAGTGCGGCATCATGAGCGAATGTCTGTATCCGGGTCCGCGCCCAGCGAACCGCCCGCCAGCGTCCGCTCGACCGCGGCGGGGATGACCCTGGTGACTGTGGGGTCGATGACGGCCAACATCGCGTCATACCTGCTGCATATGCCTGCCAGCCGGTGGCTGGGCCCCGCTGGCTATGGCGAGTTCGCGAGCCTGCTGGCGGTGCAGCTTTTTCTGGCGGTCCCGGCGTTGGCGTTGCAGACGGTGGTGGCCCGCGAGGTAGTGCGTGGTGCGAGTGTTCGCGCTGTCCGTGCCCTGGTCACGAAATGCGTTGTCATTGTTGCGGTGGCGTCTGTGGCGGCGGTGCCGCTGGTGTCGTGGGCGCTGGGGATCAGTGCCGTCGCCACGGCTTCAGCGTTGCTGGTGGCTCCCGTGTTGGTGCTGCTGACCGGCGAGCAGGGCATTTTGCAGGGTCAGGGACGTTTTACGGCGCTGAGTGTGGTGCTTGCGGCTGCTGGCGTGGGCAAGGTGGTTCCGGCGGTGGTGGTTCTCGCTGTCGGCGGTGGCGTGGTGGGTGCCCTCGTTGCGTCCGCAGCGGGCACGCTTGCGGTGTCGCTGGGTGCGCGGTTCGTTGTTGCGGATCAGACGGCCGGTTCGACGACGCGGTTCGGTGTCCGCGATGTGTTGACCGCGTCGCAAGTGCAGTTGGTGTTGATCGCGTTGTCGTCGATTGACCTGGTGCTCGCGAAAGCTGTGCTCTCTGAGTACGACGCTGGCCTCTACGCGTTGGGTGCGGTGGCCACCAAGGCCGCGTTTTGGTTGCCGCAGGCGGTGGGGGTGGTGCTGTATCCGCGGATGGCGAACCCGGCGCAGTCGGTGCAAGCGATCCGGGCGGCGCTCGGGGTGCTTGTTGGTCTCGGAGTTGTCGTGGTGTGCGCCGCGGCTGTCCTGGCACCGCTGGTGCCGTTGATTGTCGGCGACGAATACCGCCCGGTCCGGTCCCTGCTGTGGTTGTTTGCCCTCCAGGGTGCGGCGCTGTCGGTGTTGCAGGGCGCGCTGCTGAGCGCGATCGCTGGCGAGCGCACCCACCTGGCGATCATCGCGTGGGTGGGCTTGGTCATCGAGATCGCGGCGCTGCTGACGTTCGGGACCACGATCGGACGGTTCGTGATGATCGCCGCGTCGGCCGCGCTGGTGTGCGCGGCGGTGACGAGTGTGGTCGCCGTCCGGCTTGCGCGCCGTGACGCTGCCCGTCCCCTCGCCTAGTCGCCGCCGCCGTCCCCTCGCCTAGTCGCCACCGCCCGCCCTCTGGGCGTCACCCTTCCCGCATGCATTTTGTGCTCCCGGAGCGGCAATTGCGCATCCGGGAGCACAAAACACATGCGGGAGTCGAGATACGCGAAAGCCCCCTCCCAAAGAAACCGGGAGGGGGCTTTCGCGTCTGGCTGTGCGGACTACCGCTGGTTACGCGGATCTACAGGCGGAATCTGCTCCGTCTGGTCCGTGGTCCAGTCGTGCGGCTGGTCGTACTGGTCAGCGCCAGCACCACCGTTGGGCGTGTAGTCGTCGTTGTTGTAGTCGAGATCGTCGTCGTCCTTGCCGCGTCCACTGCGGACCCCGAGGAAGATACCGACACCGAGAGCGATGACACCGAGGATGCCGGTGATGATCGGCATGACGCGGCCGAACAGGTTGAGCTTGTCGAGAGCTTCGCGTGCGCGCTCTGACTGGGTTTCGATGGTCTCTTCATCCCACGGGAACGTGACCTTCAGGACATCGATTTCTTCCTGGCTAGCGGAGCGACCGTAGTACTGGTGCATCTGCTCCTGGCCGTTGACGATGACGCCGGTGGTGGGCTCCACCCAGATGTCACGGACGTTGGTGTAGTAGCGGGTCATCGTGATCTCGATGTCGCCGCCAGGAACACCCCAGGTGTCAGCAGGCAGGGCCAGCTTGTTGGTGGGGGACTCGGGCACTGCCCTGGACAGGTCGACGGGGCCGATTTCCTGGCTGAAGCGGTACACCTTGAGGCCATTGACTTCGGTCTCTTCGACGAAGTTGATGTCGAAGGTCTCGCGAGCGTTGAGGTCGAAGTACGGGTAGCTCTTCTTTTCCGTGTTGAACGGGAACTTGTACTGCAGGCCTTCACGGGGAACCTCGACGCCGGGCGTGCCGGGCAGGGTCTGGATGGTGCCTACCGGATCGTTGGTCGGCATCGACGTGTGGCGGTTGACGGTGACGCGGTCGACGGTTGCGGTAAGGATTCCGCCGTCGCCGTCCTTGTCGGTGCGACGGACCGTCTGACCAGCCTGGAACGTGAGAACGTCCTTGTTAGCTGGGTCTTCGACGGTGACGAAGCGCTGCGCGACCAGGTCAACGTTGGTGTCAACCTGTGCCTCGCCCTGCAACAGTGCAGCTGAATTGAGGACACTGCCTGTGCCCGCTGCGATGGTTGTGGACTCAAGGTCGAGTGGGGTGACCTCGAGGCGCTTTACCGCATAGGTGGGTACAAGGACGGTGAAGGCAAGGAGCAGTGCCCCCAGACCGACCAAAATGCATGCAAGTATGCGGCTCGGCCCTGAGCGCTCGGCCATGCTGTCTCTCCTGTCCCGAGTTGTCGAAATCACGCGGAGCTCGTCGGCGAACCCGCCGAGCGTATCCCGTGGCACCGATGATCGAAGCTACGTGAGGCATGACACTAACAGCCGAACCGCAGATAGTGGTGCCCCGGATTGGATATCTGGTGCCCGCGTCGTTTCTCGGGGCACACTTGTTCGCGATGACAACCACATCGAAACGGCCTGGCGATACCGGCGCCGCACCCAATGTACTGAGCGTGTTCATCCCAGCGTTGGAAGGCATGCGGGGACTCGCCGCGCTCGGTGTTCTCGTCACCCATGTCGCGTTCCAGACGGCAACGACTGGTCCGGACGTGTTTGGTCGCATCCTTGGTCGCCTGGATCTGGCGGTCGCGTTGTTTTTCGCGCTGTCCGGCTTTTTGCTGTGGCGCCCGTATGCGTCGGCGGCGCGTGGCCTGGGTCGTCCACACAGCTTGTTTCGGTATTGGTTGTCGCGGGCGACGCGCATTTTGCCGGCGTATTGGGTCGCGGTGTTCCTTGTTCTCGCGTTTTTGCCTGCGGCGAATGGTGCGAGCGTGCGGGTGTGGGTCTCGAACCTGACGTTGGTGCAGGTGTTTGTGCCGATGACGCTGACCGATGGGCTCACACAGATGTGGAGTTTGTCCGTCGAGGTGGCGTTCTATCTGGTACTTCCCTTTATCGGGATTGCGCTGTTCGGGTTGCGCGGTGCGGCGGCGCGATGGCGTATCCCGCTGCTGCTAGGTGTGTCCGCGGTGAGTTTGGTGTGGGCGTTTCTGCCGATTCCCACACCCGAGCACATCAACCATGACAACTGGCTGCCCGGCTTCATCCCGTGGTTTGCGGCGGGAATGCTCATCGCTGAGTTAGCTGTCGTGCCGCCGACGTGGGTGCATCGTCTGGCGCACCGGCGCGGGCTGATGTTTGTGATTGCTGCCTGTGCATTCGGTTTGGCGACAACGAATCTAGCTGGCCCACCGGCATTGGTGCAGCCAGCGCCGTGGCAGTACGCCATCAAAATCACGTTGGGTGCGGTGATGAGTTTCGCGCTCGTCGCCCCGCTCGTGTTGGGTGGGCCGCGCCAGTACCGCTACCTGGAAAGCCCGGTGGGGTTGGCGTTTGGTCGATGGTCGTACGGAATTTTCGTGTGGCACCTCGCGGTGCTGTCGATCGTGTTCCCGATTTTCGGAATCCCCGAGTTCTCTGGACGTTTCATCTTCGTATTGACGGTGACGACGATCCTCAGTATCGCGGTGGCCTCGGTCAGTTACGCCTTGATCGAGGAGCCGTCACGCCGCTTCGTCCAGCGCCACCAAACTAAACGCACTGATCGGCTGACGGGGAGCACGGCAAGCCCCGCGGCCACGACACCCACCAGTACACACAGCTGAACTAGCCACGAATGGCCGACGTAGCCGTCAGGTGCGCGCCACGGCCCAGTCGAGAGAAGCATCATCCCGAGAGTGGTGGATGCCCCGGCAATCGCGACGAGTGTTCGTGCGGCACTGGCCTGCCCGCGCCGCACGGTCAGCGCGAGAACCGCGCCGGTACCCGCAACTACCACGACAGCACCCACTACACCGGTCGCGACGGTGGCCACCGCCAACAGTCCGAGCCATGACGCCGTCGTGCTGAACCACGAATGTGGTGGCGGCCCGTGATCTTTCGGTGTGCGGCGGGGACGTCGCAGTGCTGCGATCGCGAGTGGAATAAGGAGGAGTAGGCCACCAGCGATGCCGGCGCGGTACCAGCGATCGAGCGGGTAGGTGAGGGTGATCGTGCCCGCGATGTCAGCAGGGATGATCCATCCCTGCTGCCAACCGTTTACGACGATCGACATCAACTCGGTGCCCTCTTCGCTGCGCGCCACCCAGCCAACGTTGGTGCTCTCCGGGACAACAAGAATCCGGTCGACGTCGGACGGTGGTGCGGTGATGACGCGGTGCGAGTTACTCCACTGCGACGCTGCCACCGGGGTGCGCGGCGCCTGCGCGTTGTCCGGTGTCGCGATGAGGCGCAGGCTATCGACGCTAAACGCTGGCGTCGGATTCACTGCGACATCAACACGGCCACCGGGCAGCGGTGCCGGAGATCCGCCGCACGGGGTTGCCTGCACGAGTGCACCCGAGCGCAACTCGCCCTGTGTCGTCACGATTTCGGTGGGGATGCTGTGCCCGCCGATGGACAGCGTCGGGCCTTCTCCGCATGCGATGGTGACGGCGGTGTCTGCGGTCGCGGCTGACCCTGCTCCGAGTACGGCCGTTCCGGTGGCGTCCAGCACGCTGATTTCGGCGAATCCTGGTGGAACACGTTCAATCCCAAAGCCTGCTGCGTCGTAGAGCTCATCCCAATCCAGGACGCTGATCGTGACGTGATCGGTGACGTGCGGGTGCAACGTGACAGTGCCGTTCGCGCCGACGTCGAGTACTTGGGGGCCGTTTCCGAGGTTGACGACGACGCGCTGCGCGGCCGGTGGCACGACACCGGGGCCGGAATCGAGCTGTAGCGCAGCGACTTCCGTTGCTTCGGGCAACGTGATTGTGAATGTGGGGAGCGGGCCGACTGGACGTATGGAGTCTGGTGTGGCGACCCAGGATGTGCGCTGGTCACCGTCGATGGCTGCCAGTGCGTTACCGCGGGGGTCCGCAATGCTGCTGGGGCCCTGCGCATCCGAGCCACTCACCAGTAGCTGATTGAGTGCGGCACCTGGACGTGGCCGGAGGGTGAGTTCAGCGGTGACCGTATCGGTTTCGGTGACGGTCAGGGTTCGGGTGAAGAAGCTGTTTTCTTCTGGAGGTAGGACCAGTCCGCCGCTGCAATGCACCCGGTCGGGTCCGTCGATGCAGGTGGAGCGGCCGGGTAGTTCTTGGCTCAGGTTCCATTCGGTGACCTGTGCGCCCCGTGGTGGTGCGGGAAGCACGGTGCGGTGGGTGACCGGGACGGTCTGGGGTTCACCGCCGAGGGCGACCGGACCGAAATCTTCGACCGAGATTTCGCTGATCCCGAATTGGATTCCGGCACTGCCATCTTCGGTGTGGGTGGAGGTGATGCGGAACCAATCAGTACGGCCGCCGGGTAGCGAGACAGGTACGGTTCGTCCCGGTTGGTCGACGCGAACTCGGGTCGATCCGTTTTGTGTTGACAGTTCAAGCCAGCGAACGGCTGCGCCATGAGCGACCGAACTCGTCGTGATGTGGACGACGCCGCTATCGATCGGGGTATCGAGGTCAAACTGAATCCACTGACCAAGCGCGCCGTGCAGAACGTTGCTGAACCAGCCGGTGCCCGTATCAGAATCGACGACGGCGGGAGCCCCGGTACCGGGTGCGCTGCCACCGATTTGGGTGGCGTCGGCGGCCGAACTCGACACGGTGACCCGTGCACCCTCCCATTCACTGTCGACGAGTTCGGCGCCGGGCACCGGATAGTCCGCGACCAGGTTGTGGGTGCGCCGGGCGTCGTCAGCGGCGCGGAGACCGGAATTGTGATTGTCGACCTTGCCGTAATCGGTTTCTCGGTTTCGGGGTGTATCGGTGACGATCAGCGAATCTGTCGCCAGCCCACTGGCGTGAGCATCTGAGGCAAGCACCACGGGACTGTGCGGATCGAGCGCACCGGTTTCGTATAGGCGCAGCACCGATTCGGGGCCGCCCTGAATCTGCGGCACGCCCGCGGCGTCGACGACGAAAGGCCCTGCCGCAGTGTCCGCGCCCGGGGTATCGACTCGGAAAATTTCAATCGCCGGGTAGGCAGGGCGAAGGTCGCTATCGAGGATGAGGTCTTCGGTTGTTTCGGGCGCGATGTCGTCGCCGAACTCGGCGACCTTGGTGATGCCTGGTGAACCTTCGATGGCCTGGTGCACCAGGATCGGGCGGGCCGAACGGGAAGTATCGGGGTGTAGGTCGTTGCGGAGAACGAGGTAGCTGATGCCCTGTCCCTGCAGCGTCGCGGCCAGTCCGTTCGAGGGGCGGCCGTCGGCGAGTTGCCGCTGCACCGAATCGAGGGCACGGATAGCTCCGGGCGGCGTCAAGGGAACCGAGTCGCGTACCGCCCAGGGGGTGCTCGCGAGGGCCTGGAGTGGTTCGTCGCGCGTGAGGCCCCACACCTGGTCGCCGAACGGCGCGCCTGGGACCACCAACGCCCGCGGCGTATCGGAATCGCCGGGGCCGTCGCCGCGAGTGTTGTCTTCCAGCCACTGTGCTGCTTCATGCCAGTAGGCGGGGACGTCCGTGTATGCCCCGCGTGGTGCGAGCTTGCCCGTCCACGCCAGGGACGTCGTCAGGGTCAGGGCAATCAAGATGACGGTCGTGACCGCCACCATCGGTTCGCGTTCGGGGTGTGCGAGAGCGCTGCGCCAACGCGGGCCAGGCACCGACCCTGGCAGTGGAACTTTGGCTAACAGGTGCGCGAGACCCAAAATCAGCGGCAACCGGATCAGCGGCTCGATCTTGTGGATATTGCGCAGCGGCGCGCCACCGGCATCCAAGAACATCCGTACCTGATCGGCGATCGGTGACCCCAGCTCACCGACGTATCCCGCAGCGAGCCCGGCGGCACCGACGAGAAGGATGAACCCGAACCGGCCCCGCGCAGGCATCGAACGCATCGCCAAACCAGCCAGACCCGCGGCCGCGATCACACCCGTCGCGACGACGGCGGCAGGTTGATTGACCAGGATCGCCCCGGCGACGCGTTCCGGAGAAACGAACGGCGTCCAGCTGCTGGTTCCGCGGATGACTTCGGCGAGTGAGGCCCACTGCGTCGTCACCCCGGACGATTCGATGTAGTCCAGGAACGGTGGGCTCACGCGCCCCAAAATCAGTAGTGGGATGATCCACCACAGCGTCGCGGCGAGAACACACGGAATCCACCAGGCGGTAAAAACCCACCAGCGGCGGTTGGGTCGGTGGGCGATCCACCACAGGCCAGCCACTGCGCACGCCAGCAGTGTCGCGACGGCATTGACCGCGCCCATGAGGGCGACGGCGAGAGCAGATTGCGCAGCCAGACGGGGCAGCGAACGCGGCGCCGCCCCAGGCAGCGGGCGCGTGAGATACACCAGCGGCAGCAGCACCCACGGGGCCAACATCATCGGAAGCGTCTCGGACGAGATTGATCCGAGAGTGGTCAGCACCCGCGGAGACAGCGCGAACGCTACGGCCGCGATGATCCGGGAACTGCGTGAACCGACACCGAGAGCTTCAGCGAGCCGGATGATGCCCCAAAAGCCAATGACAAGCAGAATCGCCCACCACAGGCGCTGCGTGATCCATCCGGGCACATGCGCGAGGTCGCCGAGAGCGAAAAACGTCCCGTGCGGAAAGAAATAGCCGTAGGCCTGGTTTTGGACCTGGCCCATCGGGGCCTGGCTGCTCCACAAATGAGTGGCGCGGCCCAGGAAACCGAGTGGATTCTCGGTGAGGTCGTATTTGGTGTCGGCTGCGGTGAGGCCAGGTGATTGCAGCAGGCTCAGAACAAACGCGACAGCAGCAGCACCATAGAGCCAGCGCCGAGAAAGCGGCTCAGTGGCAATGGGTGCAGTAGAAACAGGCGCACCGGAAATAGAATCAGCCGCGCCGCCGCGTGTGGGACGGGCACCGGTTGAAGGAGAACCTGTCGCGGAGTTGCCAGTACTACGCACGCCGGGGAGCCGACAGGGTTACCGCGGGCGTCTAGCGCTCGCCGTACTCCACCGAGTTCAAGATGGAGGACTGGGCGTTGCCGTCGCGGTTAACTTCGGGACGGCTGTTCTCCGAGAGACCAGCGGTGATGCCTACGACTGCAACTGTGCCAACGATGGCGCCAGCAACGGCACTGACTACCCCTGGTACCAGGAACTTCGCCATGTTTTACTCCCACTTGTTGCCGTGGCGGATCTTGCCGCGAACTCAGATTACTGGGGCCAACGTATCACCCGAGAGCAGATCATAGGAGTCTCGGTGTGTCTGCGCCCACTGTTTCTTTCTTCCAGCGCTGCGTAATAGCCGAGCTGGCCTGCATTCCTGCAGGACGATTTTTACTTGCCGGGCGGAACAATAAGTACAGGCCGGTGGCTATGACGCAACACGTGGTCGGCGACGCTGCTCTGGAGGAGCGAACGCAAACCGGTGGTGCCGCGTGTGCCCGTGACGATGATGTCGACGTCCAGTTCGTCGGCGGCTTCGATGAGCGCTGTCCAAATGGTGGTGGCGCATTCGATACACCGACCTTCGGCGTCAATCCCGGCCGCGAGCGCCATATCGAGGCCTTCCTGATTGATGGCCTTGGCGTCGGCGAGAGCGACGTCTTCGTGGTCGTCGTCGGGAACCCACTCGGGTTGCATGACGCCGGAGAGCCCAGACATGCGGGCGGCTTGGCGAACCATGGGCTCCCACGCTGTCACCACGACGGCGTGGCGGGTGGAGAGAAATCGCGCTGCATATTCGACGGCACGCTTCGCGTTTTCAGAGCCGTCGTAGGCGATCATGACGAGGTCAGCAGGCACGAGATCCTCCTGGTGGGGAGCACGGAGCGATGGGACTCGAACGTCGAGGCCAGGGTATCAATGAGACATACCCGACGGTTACATTCTTTCGGTCATTCGTTTACCGTATTGTTATGCGTTTGAAGTTTTCCCTTGTCGCGGCCGCGTCCATCACCTGTGTGGGGCTTGTCGCCGGGTGTTCTACAGCAAGCACCGACACCGAATCGTCACCTTCTACAGTGGGGACGACAACCTCCCAGTCGCCAGCGGCCGATCCCACCCGCGATCCGCAAACCCTGAACTACGGATGTGCGGAAGAACTGCTGACCAACCTCACGGTGCGTCAGAAGCTCGCCCAGATGCTCAATGTTGGCGTGCGGGGAACCGCGGACGCGCTCTCGATAGTTCAGCGTGAACAGATCGGCGGCATCTTTATCGGCAGCTGGACGGACGAAAAAATGCTGTCGAACCGTGAGGTGCAGCAGGTCAGTGTCGCCTCACCCTTGCCGTTGATGGTCACTATCGACGAGGAAGGTGGACGTGTCTCGCGCGTCGCGAAAATCCTCGGACCGGACCCAGCTGCACGCATCGTCGCGCAGACGATGACGGTCGAGCAGGCCTACGAGATGGCGCTTGAGCGCGGCCGCGGGCTTGCTGAGCTAGGTATCACCGTCAATTACGCGCCGGTTGTTGATGTGAGTTCGCAACCCGCCAACTCGGTGATCGGCGACCGCTCATTTTCCGATGACCCCGCCGTGGTGACGGCATACGCCGACGCCTATGCGCGCGGCATGCGTGATGCGGGCGTGCTTCCGGTCATCAAGCATTTCCCCGGCCATGGCTCAGCTTCGGGCGATTCGCACACCGGCGCGGTCACCACGCCGCCGTTCGAGCAGCTGCGCGATTCGGACCTGGTGCCGTTCCGGGAGCTGGTCGACACGGGCGTCGCCGTCATGCTCGGGCACCTGGAGGTGCCCGGACTGACCGAGCCCAATATCCCCGCGAGTGTGAGCCACAACGCGGTCTCGTTGCTGCGCGCCGGTGTTGGTTACGGTGCGGCGCCGTTCGACGGGTTGATTTTCACTGACGACCTCAGTGGAATGCGGGCGATTACCGATCGCTACGACATTGCGGACGCTGTGGCGGCTGCGCTGGATGCTGGTGTGGATATCGCGCTGTGGTTGACCACGGACGAGGTTCCCCGTGTGCTTGATCACCTCGAATCATTGGTTGCGTCGGGCGAATTGGCGTTAACGCGTGTTGATGAGGCGGTGGCCACAATCGCTAGCGCTAAGGGGTTGTTGCCTTGCTAATGTCCTTCGAGTAATTACCCGTTACTTGAAGGATCACATAAATGAACGTTCGGTCGCTGATTGGTGGAGTCCTGTCTGTCGGGGCGGCGGGTATTAGCGCGGTGGCCCTCGCGGCGCCGGCGTCAGCAGCTCCCCAGCCAGCAGTGCTGGCCATGTCGAGCTGCCCCACCGGATATGTGTGCGGCCCGCCGGTCGAATGCCCATGGGAATGGCGTTTGCACTACCTGTCCGGTTTTGTGTGGCAGCAGCAGGCGTACTGCATCACGCCGGGTGCCGCGCCGTCGGAGAGAACTCTGTGGCAGCGTGAGCGCGTCGAGGATCAAAAACGAGGCATCGTTTACTAGTAAATTGGCCCGTGGCGTCTGCTTTTCCCGCTGGCTGTGGAAATGCTGCTGGTATGCGACGGATTAGCCGACCTGACCGTAGAGTAAGGTTTGATTCTTACCTGAGGTTGGAGGGCGAATATGGCTGGCGGCACGAAGCGGCTACCTCGCGCCGTGCGCGAGCAGCAGATGCTGGACGCTGCCGTTGAGGTTTTCTCTGAGCGCGGTTTTCACGAGACGTCCATGGACGTTATCGCGCAACGCGCCGAGATTTCCAAGCCGATGCTCTACCTGTACTACGGCTCTAAAGACGAGTTGTTTGCGGCCTGTATTCAACGTGAAGGTCAACGGTTCGCAGAGGCGTTCACCATTGTCGGCGACCCTCATTTAGCGCCGCGAGAGCAACTCCGTAAAGCTATTGAGGTGTTCTTGGGTTTTGTTGCCGAGAACCGTAGTTCGTGGATGGTGCTGTACCGGCAGGCGGTGGGGCAACAGGTGTTTATGGGTCAGGTGCAGTCCACTCGTGACCGGCTCATTGAGTTGACGGCGGGCCTGCTTGAGCACAGCACCCGAGAGCCAATGCCGGACCAAGATTTTCACATGATGGCCGTGGCTCTCGTCGGTGCCGGTGAGGCTGTCGCTGACCGTGTCGCTGGCGGTGAAGTAACCCCGGACTTTGCGGTAGACCTTCTTGAATCACTTGCGTGGCGCGGACTTTCCGGCAAGAAAAAGGGCGAGTGAGGGTTTCGCCCACCCTGCAACTGATCCCGTCTGGCCGTCGTCTGGCTGCTGTGTGCGTATCCCGCGGGGCACACCGCCATGTCGTATCCGTCAGATCGAACCGCTGTCACATCGTCCCCGGTGTGCGCCCGCTCCTCCCCAAAACCCCTGAAAAACGCAATGCCACGGTGTATCCGTTAGATGGATACACCGTGACACTGTGCCAATGAGAAGATCAGCCGCCGACGGTCAGCGCAGGGTTGCCGTCAGGTGCGGGTAGCCCTTCTTGGGGTGGCGGATCGCCAAATCCCAACCCTCAGGTGTCTGATCGGCGTACATGTTCAGCGTGGCCGGCAGAAGAATCGGCTTGCCGAAACGAACACCGTAGGTGACGGCGTCGGGGATGCGTCCCTCAACCGTTCCCAAAATTGTTGCAGCACTCCACATTCCGTGGGCGATGGTCTTCGGGAACCCGAAAGCCTTAGCGCCCAGGGAGGAGACGTGGATGGGGTTGCGGTCACCAGACACCGACGCGTACCGGCTGATGATCGACTGATCCACGCGGCTCACGCGCAGCGGCGGCGGTGGAACCTTTTCCTTCTTCGGCTCCGGACCAGGCTGGCCGGACAGCGAAGTGCGCTGCTGCTTCAAGAAACTCGACACCTGACGCCACACGAGTTCGCGACCAACCCGAACTTCGCTGACGACGTCGATGAGCATGCCCTTGCGGTGTTCGCGAAGGTTCTCGGCGTGCACCGACAGGTCCAGTGGATCGCTCACTGAGATCGGACGGGTCTGCTCGATGACGTTCTCGGCGTGCACGGAACCGATAGCGGGGAAGGGGAATCCCTTCGACACCATCAGCTTCATGACGACGGGAAATGCGAGTGTGAACGGGTACGTCAGCGGCAGAGTGTCGCTGAAACGTAGCCCGGTCACCTTGCAGTACGCCGCGAGGTTATCCGGATCTACCCTCACACCCCTCAACGTAAAGGTGGTATCCGGAACGGTATTCCCGCTGGCGCCGATTACAGGAAGTGTACTGCGCACGGCACCGAGGTAGACATCCAGAGTCTTTGGTGCCTCGGAAAGCTGAATCACTTTGCCTCCCATCAGGCGCCGATCAGGCTCTGACCGCAGACGCGGATAACCTGGCCGGTAACAGCGTTGGAGGCCGGGCTAGCGAAGTAGGCGACAGTCTCGGCGACGTCAACGGTCTGGCCGCCCTGCAGCAGCGAGTTCATGCGACGGCCAGCTTCACGCGTAGCGAACGGGATCGCAGCCGTCATAGCGGTTTCGATGAAACCGGGTGCGACAGCATTGATGGTGATGTTCTTCTTCGCGAGGACCGGTACGGATGCCTGGACAAGGCCGATGACACCGGCCTTGGAGGTGCCGTAGTTGGTCTGGCCGCGGTTACCGGCGATACCTGCGATGGAGGAGACGTCGACGACGCGGCCGCCTTCCTTCAGTGCACCCTTTTCGACGAGGATCTCGGTGATCTTCTGCGGTGCAAGCAGGTTGACGTTGATGACCATGTTCCAGCGGCCCTCGTCCATGTTGGCGAGGGTCTTGTCGCGGGTGATGCCTGCGTTGTGGACGATGATGTCTGCTCCGCCGTGGCGTTCGAGAACGTGCGCTGCGAGCTTTTCGCCAGCGTCGGTGGCGGTGACGTCGAGTGCCAGTGCGGTGCCGCCGACCTTGTTGGCGGTTTCTGACAGTGCTTCGCCGGCCTGCGGGATGTCTGCGCAGATCACGTGTGCGCCGTCGCGGGAGAGAACTTCAGCGATGGTCGCGCCGATGCCGCGGGCGGCACCGGTGACGATGGCAACCTTGCCGTCGAGCGGCTTGTCCCAGTTCTTCGGTGCGGTGGAGTCTTCTCCTCCGACGCGAATGACCTGGCCGTCAACGTAGGTCGACTTCGCTGAGAGCAGGAAGCGCAGGGTGGACTCGACGCCGGACAGGCCGGTGGATGCCTTCGGGGAGACGTACACGAGCTGCGCGGTGGCGCCGTTCTTGACCTCTTTACCGACCGAGCGGGTGAAGCCTTCGAGTGCACGCTGGGTGATGTGCTCGTCGACGCTGGAGGTCTCTTCCGGCGTGGTGCCGAGGACGACGACGCGTGCGCTGGATGCGAGGCCGCGGATGACGGGCTGGAAGAACTCGAAGAGCTGATCGAGTTCAGGGACGGTGCTGATGCCGGTGGCATCGAAGACGAGCGCGCCGAGCTTGCTGTCGTGCGGCTGCGCTGTCGGGTAGTCGGCGAGCAGCGCACGCAGCGGCTCGACGAGGCGGCCCTTGCCGCCGATGAGTACCGGTCCAGCCAGGGCTGGTTCTCCCGCCTTGTACCGGCGCAGCGGCGCCGGCTTCGGCAGGCCCGCCTTGGACGCAATGAATGCGCCGGGGGCTGAGGAGAGGAATTGCGAGTACAGGTCGGGGGCTCCCTTGCTGGCTGCCACGGTCCTACCTTCTGTCGTTGGGCGGGTGTCTTAACCGGCTCGGAACCTACTTCGAACCGATGCGGTGTCGACAAGTAACTTACTCCTGAGTAAGAATAGTAGCCAACAGGTACACCGCACCAGACCATGGAGACCTCAGTGACCAGCAAAGCTCGCACCAACACGAAGGCAACGGCTGCGGCCAAACCGGGCGCCAAGCAGCAGCGTCCTGTCGCGATTGTCGGCGGAAACCGCATTCCATTCGCACGGTCGGATCGCCGGTACGCACAGGCCTCCAACCAGGACATGTTCACCTCGACCATCGACGGACTGGTCAGCCGGTTCAACCTGCAGGGCGAGCAGCTCGGCATGGTTGCTGGTGGCGCCGTGCTCAAGCACAGCCGCGACTTCAACCTCGTCCGTGAGTGCGTGCTCGGTAGCTCGCTGAGCCCGTACACCCCGGGTTACGACATCCAGCAGGCGTGTGGCACGGGCCTGCAGGCTATCTCCACCGTCGCTGACGCAATCGCGACCGGCAAGATCGATTCCGGTATCGGCGGCGGCGTCGACACCACCTCTGATGCACCTATCGGCGTCAGCAACGAGCTGCGTGAGCTGCTGCTCAAGGTCAACCGCGCCAAGAGCACTGGCGATCGCATCAAGCTGTTCGGCAACCTCCGTCCGTCGATGATCGGCCTGGAAATCCCGCGCAACGGCGAGCCCCGCACCGGCCTGTCGATGGGTGACCACGCAGCGATCACCGCGAAGGAATTCGGTGTCAAGCGTGAAGATCAGGACGCTCTCGCTGCCGCCAGCCACAAGAACATGGCTGCCGCCTACGACCGCGGTTTCTTCGACGACCTCATCACCCCGTTCCTGGGCCTGACCCGCGACGACAACCTGCGCCCGGATTCGTCCGTCGAGAAGCTGTCCAAGCTCAAGCCTGTTTTCGGCACCAAGCTTGGTGACGCCACCATGACGGCCGGTAACTCCACGCCGCTCACCGACGGTGCTTCCGCGGTCCTGCTGTCCACCGACGAGTGGGCTGCTCAGCGCAACCTGCCGGTCCTCGCGCACCTCGTTGACGTCGAGACCGCTGCTGTCGACTACGTCCACGGCCCGGACGGCCTGCTGATGGCTCCCACCTACGCCATCCCGCGTCTGCTGCAGCGCAACGGCCTGACCCTGCAGGATTTCGACTACTACGAAATCCACGAGGCATTTGCTTCTGTGGTTCTCGCCACACTGGCGGCGTTTGAGGACGACACCTACTGCAAGGAGCGTCTGGGACTCGACGGCGCGCTCGGTTCCATCGACCGCAGCAAGCTCAATGTCAACGGCTCTTCGCTCGCAGCAGGTCACCCGTTCGCTGCGACCGGTGGACGCATCGTTGCGTCGCTGGCCAAGATGCTCGCTGAGAAGGGCTCGGGCCGCGGCCTGATCTCCATCTGCGCAGCCGGTGGTCAGGGCGTTACCGCGATCATCGAGCGGTAAGAAAACTCCTGGTGTGGCCCGGCGTATCGATGCGCCGGGCCACACTGCTTTCCAGCGACTTTGTTTGCTGCAAATATTTTTTTGATCCAGATGTAACGCCGCGAACGTGGCGCCGATAAACCTGTCAGCCCCGTTTTGCTGCCTGACCCCCGACCTGGCAGCAACTCGGGGCTCTTGTATTTTTTCGGCAGCGAAAAAGTGCCTCGGCTGCTGTTTCGCTGCCTTCCGCACCTGTTCTTGTCGCACGTAGTCGGTACGCTTGAAGACGGGGTGGACCAGGCGACCGTGGCAAACCGGTCGGAGTTTCGGGTTGCATTCCCGGAGCGGCTTTTCATGTAGACAGCGACCGGGAAGGACGGCCCTGTGGGAGACGAGCGCGCGCTAGACGGCTCTGGGGACGATCGTCCCGTGGAGGATGCGTCTCAGAAGGACGCATCGAGCGCTGAGAAAGCTGAAGCATCCGGTGCCGAGTCCACTGATGCCGAGTCCACTGATAAGGCGCCTGCTGGTGCCACTGTTGGCGCCAAGGACGAAGGTTCTCCCGACGTTGAGGCTGCCCAGGAAACTGCCGCCGAAGATGGTGCTGGCGCTGAAGAAGCGACAGAAGCCGTCAGCGCCCCCGATGAGACTGACGCTGCCGAGTCACCTGAAGCTGTCGATGCCGCGGACTCGGCGGAGACGGAAGACGCTGACGCACCCGGTGAGGGTGATGTCGTAGACAGCGAGCAGGCCGCGGCCGAGCCAGAAACGGCTGCTGAGCCTGGGGCGGCTGAGTCTGAAACTCCCGAGTCTGAAGCCACGGGACCTGAGGTGGCTGCCACGGACGAGCCGGTTTCGCCGCACGAAGATGCCGATGCTGCGCAGACTTCTGACGCTGAGTCGGAGACGGCAGATGGTGCTGAGTCGGAGTCGGCAGATGGTGCTGAGTCGGAGACGGCAGATAGCACCGAGTCGGAGTCAGCAGATGATGCTGAGTCGGAGCCAGAGGTTGCGGCCGCGGACTCCGTTGATGCTGACGCTGGGTCTGATTCTGCCGCTGAGCCGAAGGCGGTCACTGGCACTGAGCCGAAGGCGGTCACTGGTACTGAGCCGAAGGCGGTCACTGGTACTGAGCCGAAGGCGGTCACCGACGCTGAGCCGGAGGCGGTTGCGGAGGAGGAGCCCGCTGATTCTGTCGTTGACGAGACCTCAGCTGATGCACCGGAGGGTGCTGTTGAGGCACCTGTAGAAGCGCCCGCTGCCGACGTGGCACCAAACGCCGATGCAGATGGCCCGGCATCGGAGTCGCCGGACTCGTCAGCTGCGACGGAAACTGCTCCTGAGCAAACTGTTTCTGAGCAGCCAACTGAAGATTCCGCGTCGAGCGAGTCGGAGCCCGCAAGCGCGACCGAAACTCCCAGTGCCGCAGAGTCTGCTCCCACACAGCAGATTCCTGTGCCGCCGTCTGAGCCATCTGCACCGAACCAGGCGCAATCGCCGTCTCCTTCGGGCCCAGCGCAGCCGTCGTCTCCTCCCACTCAGTCGCAGCAAACCCCAGTGCAGCCGTTGCCGCCGCGCCCGGTTGCGCCGGATGAAACTGCTACGGAAGAGATTTCGAAACCGCGCCCGCCGCAGCGGCCTTCGTCGGATCCCCAATCGGCAGCTGCGGACGCTAAAACCCAACAGATTCCGGTAGTTCCGCGGCAGACTCCGGGCCCTCGCGGCTACGGTCAGGATGCGCCGACGGAACAGTTCTCGGCACCGCCGACGGTTCCTTTGGGCAATGTCGGGCCCCGCCCGCCGCAGCCAAACCTTCCACCGCGTCGACCGGTTAACCAGCCGCCGCAGACTCCACACGGATTCACTCCGCCACCGGCGCGTCCCGTCGATGATGCGTCTGCTCCGCAGCCTGCCTCCGCAGGTGGCGGTGGGGGCGGTTTTGACGGCTTGCGCGCAAAATTTGATGGTGCACCGTGGCCCAAGATCGCCGTCGCTGCTGGCGGTGTCGCGGCGGTATTGGGCTTGGGTTATCTCATTGACCTCGCTGTCACGTCCGGTTCGGTTCCTCGTGGAACGACGGTTGCTGGCGTCGCCGTCGGCGGAATGTCACCAGAAGAGGCCGAGCAGACGCTGCGCAGCGAACTTGAGCCGCGCACGCTTGCACCTGTTGAGGTCAACGCTGGCGATGTCACCGCCGAGCTCGTTCCTGCTGAAGCGGGGCTCGGCGTGGATTGGGATGCGACGCTCAGCCGCATCGATTCTCAGCCGTTGAATCCGTGGACCAGGTTTAGCTCGTTTTTCGTTGACCGTGAAGCCGGAGTTGACTCGACTGTCGACGAAGCCGCGTTGACCGGTGCGGTCGATTCGCTGCGCGAGGGCGTGGATCGTCCTGTGCGCGAAGGAAATATCGTGTTCGAGGGTGCCAATCCTGTCGCGGTAGCACCCGAGGCCGGTCAGCAGATCGACGGTGATGGTGCAGCCGCGACGCTCACTGAGCGGTGGGCTTTTGCTGAACCCGTCTCTCTCCCTGTTGAGGTTGTTGAGGTCACTGTCACGCAGGAAAGTGTGGACCGTGCGCTCAACGAGGTCGCTATTCCAGCGGCGTCCGCTGATCTTGTTGTTACTGGTCACGGCGGAAAGACAGCGAAATCTCCGCGCGGTGAGATCGGCTCGATCCTGCGGTTCGAACCGGACGGCGATGGCGGTCTAAACCCCGTATACGACGTTGATGCGGCCACCAATATCCTTGCGCCGCAACTTGAGTCGACCGAGAAGGAGCCTAAGGACGCGTCGATCACCCTTTCGGGTGGTTTCCCTACCGTTGTGCCCGCCGTGGTCGGCGAGTTGGTGGCTTGGCCGAAAACCCTTGAGGGCATGCCGGATGCGCTTGTCGGTAATCACCAGCTGAGTGCTGTCTACGACAAGGTCGAACCGGAGTTGACTACGGAGGCCGCCGAGAAGCTCGGCGTCCGCGAAGTCATTGGCGAATTCACGACGGGCGGGTTCTCGTCCGCGTCGGGTGTCAATATTCGTCTGGCGGCAGCGTCGTTGAATGGCGCGTTGGTGAAGCCGGGTGAGACGTTCTCGCTCAACGACCACACGGGTCCGCGCGGTACGGCTCAGGGCTATATCGAGTCCGGGATCATTAACAATGGTCGACCGGACACTGCTGTTGGCGGCGGCGTCAGCCAGGTTGCGACGACGCTGTACAACGCGTCGTACTTCGCGGGCATGGAAGACGCTGGGCACACGGAGCATTCGTATTACATTTCGCGGTATCCGGAGGCGCGTGAGGCGACGGTGTTTGAGGGTGCGATTGACCTCAAGTTCCGCAACCCGACGGATACTGGCGTGTACATCGAGGCGATCGGTGGAAGTTCTCAGCTGACTATCCGCATGTGGGGTACTAAGACGGTCACTGTTGAGTCGGTGACGGGGCAGCGCACTAATCCGACGCAGCCGCAGACGATCCGTTTGCCTGCGGGTCCGGATTGTATTGCGTCGACGGGTTCTCCGGGCTTTACGTCGAGTGATACTCGCATTATTCGTGAGGTGGGTTCGGGTCGCGAGATTTCCCGCAATACCCGCACGGTGAGGTATGACCCGGTTCCGACTGTCGAGTGCGTGGCTCCTGAGCCTGCGGCTGACGCACCTCCTGCGAGTGGTGGGGGCGCGCCTTCTGGTGGTGCCCCGGTCTCTGGCAATAACGGTGGCGGCAATGGCGGCGGTGCTGGTGGCATCAGTATCCCCAATATCCCGCGTATCCCCAGCCTTCCCGGCCGCTAGCTGACTGTCGGCTGTCTCTCGCTGACCTGTTGCCGCTGGCACCACTGCCCTCTGCTGGGTACACCGTCACGGTGTGCCCGCGGCAGCGGCGACGCACACTGCACCCACATCGGCGACTCCAGCTACACCGCGTCGCACCCGCACTGCTGTTGCACCCATACGGGCGGCCCCATCGCACCAGCACTGACGGTCGCACGCACTCACCCCTAAACACGACTGTGCCCCCGAAGCCAGGCTTCGGGGGCACAGTCAGTGAGATCCTGAGATCAGAATGCGGCTTCGTCGAGTTCCATGATCTCGTTGTCGATGCCGGCGATGACGCCCTTGGTGGCGGTCAGTTCAGGCAGAACGTTCTTGGCGAACCAGGAAGCAGAAGCAACCTTGCCCTCGTAGAACGCCTTGTCCTTGTCCGATGCGCCTGCATCGAGAGCGGCGAGAGCAACCTCGGCGCCACGCAGCAGCTGCCAACCGATGAGGAGGTCACCGACAGCGAGGAGGAAGCGGACGGAACCGAGACCGACCTTGTACAGCTCGGTCGGCTGCTCCTGGGCACCCATGAGGTAGCCGGTGAGGGTGGCAGCCATGCCCTGAACATCCTCAAGTGCGGTGTTCAGCAGTGCACGCTCACCCTTGAGGCGGCCGTTGCCGTCGGAGTCGATGAACTTCTTGATCTCGCCAGCAACGTGAGCGAGAGCAACGCCGCGGTCGCGAGCGATCTTGCGGAAGAAGAAGTCCTGCGCCTGGATGGCGGTGGTGCCTTCGTACAGGGAGTCGATCTTTGAGTCACGGATGTACTGCTCGATCGGGTAGTCCTGCAGGTAGCCGGAGCCACCGAAGGTCTGGAGGGACTCGGTGAGCTTGGCGTATGCCTGCTCGGAGCCGACACCCTTAACGATCGGGAGCAGCAGGTCGTTGACGCGTGCAGCCAGCTCAGCGTCGGCGCCGGAAACATGCTTGGCGACCTCAGCGTCCTGGTGAGCGGCGGTGTAGAGGTACACCGAACGCAGACCCTCGGCGTATGCCTTTTGGATCATCAGGGCGCGACGCACGTCGGGGTGGTGCGTGATGGTGACACGCGGTGCGTCCTTGTTGGTGATCTGGGTGAGGTCGGCACCCTGGACGCGCTCCTTGGCGTAG
>JAAYXN010000379.1 GCA_012515885.1 Rhodococcus sp. (in: high G+C Gram-positive bacteria) | reverse complement strand
CGTCGACCGGCACCACGGGTTCGTCAACAAGTTCATGGGTGACGCGGCACTCGTGATTTTCGGTGCCCCACTCGATCGCCCTGATGCGCCCACCGCCGCGCTGGCCGCCGCCCGCGAACTTCGTGTTGCGCTCAACGAAATCACCGGCCTCGATATCGGCATCGGCGTGTCCGCCGGTCTGGCCGTCGCCGGCAACATCGGTGCGTCCGAGCGGTTCGAATACACGGTGATCGGTGACCCAGTCAACGAAGCATCCCGGCTCACTGAACTGGCAAAAATCCACCCCAGCCGCACCCTCGCCTCAACCAGCGCCCTCTACTTTGCTGACGACGCTGAACAGGACCTCTGGGAACTCGGAGACGCCGTGCAACTGCGCGGACGACGTCGCAATACCCACCTCGCGTGGCCCATCGACTACCCGAAGTGAGTGTTGCCTTCCCGGAAGATCGCGGGCCGTTCGTTACGCTGGCCCGGTGGCACCGCCCCCCTCCCAGACGCACCCGACCGAACCTGTTCGGTCTCGTGGTCGTTTTTGGTGGGTCAAATGGGTCCTCGGTGTCGCGCTCATCGGCCTGCTCACCGCCGAGGCGATCTACCTATGGCCCACTCTCAACGAGTCCTGGCGGGCACTAGCGGAGATCCGCTGGGGTTGGCTCGCGGCCGCGATCGCCATCCAGATCGTCTCGCTCGCCGGGTTTGCTGCCGTCCAGAAACAGCTCCTGTACGCGGGGGGCGTCGTAATCAGCGGGATCAAGTCGCTGTCGGTAATTTTCGCTAGCACCGCGATGGCAGTGACGCTGCCGGCCGGGCAGGTGTTCTCGACGGCCTTCACGTACAAGCAAACCCGCAGGTGGGGGGCAACGCCTGCCGTTGCGTCCTGGCAGATCGCGTTCTCGGGCGTGATCGCTGCCGGAAGTCTCGCGTTGCTCGGCGGTATCGGTGCGGTCGCTGTGGGCTCGAAAGTCAGCCCCGTCACGTTGGCGCTGACCGGCGGCGGCGTGATCGCACTGTTCTTCCTGCTGCGCTACATCGTGCAAACCCCCGACTCCCTAGAGCGGATCGGGCTGGCGGTGCTCGCCCGCTGCAACCGGATGCGCAGCAAGCCAGAAGACAGCGGCGCACTGCGGTGGCGTGCCATCCTCGATCAGCTGGATTCAGTCGAACTGCGGCGACGTGACCTGCTCATTTCCTTCTTCTGGTCTGCGGTTCACCGCGGCGCCGACCTCGCCTGCCTCGGGTTCGCCTGCTGGGCAGTCGGCGCGCAGCCTTCTTTTGCCGGTCTCCTTCTCGCCTTCGCAGCCGCTAAAGCCGTCGGCAGCATTCCCCTCGCCCCCGGCGGCCTAGGGTTCGTCGACGGCGCGCTCATCGCCACGCTGACCGCAGCCGGGGCCACCGCACCCCAAGCCTTGGCCGCCGTCTTCGTCTACCGCATCGCCAGCTACATCATGGTCGCGCTCGTCGGCTGGATCGTGTTCCTCGTCCTCTTCCGCAACAACCATGCGGACGATCTGGAAATGGAACTCGAATTCGAACAGCACAACCAGGCCCTGCCGCGTCGGCGGCCTGAACCGGAACCGGCAACCGAACCCTAAAGCCTGCTCTCATGAGGGCCCTCTCGTCTGGCCGCGGTGCGAGATTTAGGCTGGGGGCGTGAACATGCAGGAGCTGAAGACGCAGTGGAATTCCGGTTACCCCGCGTTGATCGGTGACGTCGTCATCGTCGTCATTTTCGCCACGATCGGGCGCACCAACCACAATCTGCCCGTCAGTGTGGGTGGGGTTGCGGCCACGGCGTGGCCGTTTCTTATCGGGCTCCTCGTCGGTTGGGCGGCCACCTTCGCCCTCTACCGCGACAAGTTCAACGCGTACCTCGTGGTGCCCACCGGTGTGATCGTCTGGTTGTCGACGCTCACCGTCGGCATGATCGTGCGCTCCCTCATTGGCGAGGGAACAGCGCCAGCGTTCATCATCGTGGCGGGCACTCTTCTCGCGCTGTGCTTTATGGGATGGCGCGCGATCGCCGCGCTTGTTCGACGTCTACGCGCCGGATCTGGCACAAGCGCGTAGCGAGCGAAGCCGGTTAGCTGGGCGGCTTACCCAGTTCCTGGAAGAAACGGTCCGTCATCTGCACGGCCCGGAATCCGCCGTCCGCGTCCGCGACGTACGTCGCGAAAGCGAGATCGCCCTGGACTCCGAAGAACCAGCGGTCCTCACCGGCTCGCCCGGTCATTCCGTACAGACCCGGGATGCCTTTCAGGAGATCGCCGGGCCCGTGCTGGACGTTCTCGTGCATGAGTTCACGAAGACGGTCAATCACGTGCGGCGGCAACGGCTCCAAAGATGCGCTGGTGGTTGCTGGCTGACCGTGCACGATCATCGGGTGCGGCGCACTGCCCCGCGCGATCGACGCCGCCAACACCGCCATACCGAACGGCGTCGCCGCAGGCAGGTCGTCGTCGCGAGATGCCATCACCTGGTCCACGCCGCCACGGTTGTTAGTGAACACGGCTGTCTGCTGCTTGAGGCCGGGGATCTCAAAGTCCACACCCAATCCGAGGCGCTGCGCGGTCTGTTCAATGTCTTCATCCGACAGCGAGCCTTCGTCGACGCCGCGGTCCAGCGCAGCAGCCTGGCGGACCAGGTCGAGGGCGTTGCCTGCTGGTTCGAGGCTCTCGAAGGTAATGGGGCCACGCTCGTAGCCCTGATTATTTTGGGCGGCAGCGAGAACAGCACCTGTCGACGGCTGGATAACGACGAACGACGCTGGTGTACCGGCACTGAGTACCGCTTCGATAGCCGCGAGTTGGACGTGCGGGTCGATGGTGGCCGTGAGGTTAGGGACGGGCGGTCCGTGAACCCCGGCATGAATGGTGTACTCGCCGTTCGGCAGATCAGAATGAACAGCCCAACCGGAGAACCGGTCGCGATGGTCTTTCCACACGGTCCGCAGCGGATCAAGCAGCGGCGTGGAAATCCGTCGATCCGACAT
>JAAYXN010000378.1 GCA_012515885.1 Rhodococcus sp. (in: high G+C Gram-positive bacteria) | reverse complement strand
GTGCTGACGCCCAAAGACTCCCCCACCTTCATCGTCGACAACAATTTCCGTCTCGCCGTCCTCGGTTTGAGCCTTTACACGGCAGCGTTCGTGTGCGAGTCGCTACGATCCGGAATCAACACGGTGCACGTCGGCCAGTCAGAGGCTGGCCGATCCCTGGGATTGACGTTTACGCAAAACCTGCGGCTAGTCGTTCTCCCCCAAGCATTTCGCGCAGTGACAGCTCCCCTGGGCAGCGTCCTGATCGCCCTCACGAAGAACACCACGATCGCTTCGGTGATTGGCGTCGCGGAAGCTGCTTTGCTGATGAGAGAAATGATCGAGAACGAAGCCGCACTTTTCCTTATCGGTGGCATTTTTGCACTCGGCTTCGTCATCTTAACCCTGCCGATGGGGCTGTTCTTTGGCTACCTGAGCAAGCGATTCGAGGTTGCCCGATGAAATCTGCGCAAGCATCCGTCCTCTACGACGCACCTGGCCCACGCGCACGAGCGTTGTATCGAGCGTCGTCCGTCGTTGTCTCCGCCCTGCTCATTGGTCTCGGTGTGATCATTTACCGGGCACTTGATGACAAGGGTCAGCTCACTTCTGAGAAGTGGGAGCCCTTTACGATGTCGACGACCTGGACCACCTACATACTTCCCGGTCTCCAGGGCACCCTCGTCGCAGCTGCAGTGTCGATCGTTTTAGCGTTGATTCTCGGTATGGCGCTGGGTATTGCGCGGCTTTCGGATCACCGGAGTGTTCGCATCCTTGCGGGCGCGTTCGTTGAGCTTTTCCGGGCAATCCCCGTTTTGATTCTGATGCTTTTCGCCTACGCACTGTTCGCGGAGTACCAGGTCTTCCGTTCGAAGTACTTGGCGCTGGCGGCCGTCATTGTGGGCCTGACCCTCTACAACGGTTCGGTGATCGCCGAGATTGTTCGTGCGGGCATCAAGTCGCTTCCGCAGGGACAGACAGAGGCCGCTAAAGCGCTTGGTATGCGCAAGGGGCAGATCATGCTCACCATCTTGTTGCCGCAGGCGATCACTGTGATGCTGCCCGCGATTGTGTCGCAGATGGTAATTGCATTGAAGGACTCTGCCCTGGGCTACATGATCGGTTATGTGGAAGTGGTGCGCTCTGGTCAACAGATCGGCGCGTACTACGGCAACTACCTGTCGGCGCTCATTGTGGTTGCGATCATCATGATCATCATTAACGCCACGTTGACCTCTATAGCAACCCGCTTGGAGAAGCGTTTGCGGCGTGGCCAAAAGCAAAGTGCACCGGTCACGCGAAATACGGTGACAGAGAACATCCTGCCTGCTGGTCCCGCGTAGCGCCGTACAGCTGAGAGCGTTCCAGAGAGAATCGAGCTTGTCTGAATGATGCGCCACGCCGAAGGCATCTGGCTGAGCTCATCTAACTGAGGTCATCTCGCCAGGTTCATCTAGCGAAGGTCGTCTAGCTCTCGGAGCCGTTCTTTAACGACGTCGAAGCACATGCCAGGCGGGAAGCCGCGCCGAGCCAGCATGGCTACGAGACGACGGGTGAGCTTGTCGCGGTCGATTCCGTCGCGACCGTATGCGGCTGAACGCAGCTTTTTATCGACTAGCTCTACTGCCCGCGCGCGTTCGTCGTCCTGGTCAATGAGGTCGAGGGCCTGCTGCGCGTCTTCTTGAGCAATGCCTTTTCGTTTCAATTCCAGTGCGAGAGCACGCTTTCCACGCCCCGAGTACGTGTGGCGTGAGCGTACCCATTCGCGGGCAAAATCAGCGTCGTCGATGAGCCCGACTTCGGCGAGGCGGTCCAGGACCCGTTCGATGATCTCGGGCGAATACTCGCGGCGCGTCAATCGGTCCGCGAGTTCTCCCCGACTGCGTGCGCGGTCGGATAGAAGGCGCAGGCAGACTTCTTTAGCCTGCGCCTCCGTACCACCACCGGCGTTGTCTCTACCGGAACTCATTGGCCTAGAACTCGGCGGGAGCTGCCTCATCCGGTGCCGTCACATCAGCGCCGATGTTGAGCTTCTCTTTGATCTTCTTCTCGATCTCATCCCGAATGTCGGTGTTCTCCAGCAAGAACTTGCGGGCGTTTTCTTTACCCTGACCAAGCTGATCGCCCTCGTAGGTGTACCAAGAGCCCGACTTGCGGATAAACCCGTGCTCGACACCCATATCGATCAGCGAGCCTTCCTTGCTGATGCCCTGACCGTAAAGGATGTCGAACTCTGCCTGCTTGAACGGCGGAGCGACCTTGTTCTTGACCACCTTGACGCGGGTACGGTTACCCACCGCGTCAGTGCCGTCCTTGAGCGTCTCGATCCGGCGGACATCCATACGCACCGATGAATAAAACTTGAGTGCCTTACCGCCCGTGGTGGTTTCGGG
>JAAYXN010000377.1 GCA_012515885.1 Rhodococcus sp. (in: high G+C Gram-positive bacteria) | reverse complement strand
GCCCGGCCAGGACTACTACCTCAAGCCGATGAACTGCCCCATGCACGACCTAATTTTCCGGTCGCGTGGACGCTCCTACCGTGAACTGCCGCTGCGCATGTTCGAATTCGGCTCCGTCTACCGCTACGAAAAGTCCGGCGTCATCCACGGCCTGACTCGCGTGCGCGGCATGACCCAAGACGACGCGCACATCTTCTGCACCCCCGAGCAGATGCGCGACGAGCTGACCACCGTCCTCACCTTCATTCTCGACGTCCTCAAGGACTACGGTCTCGACGACTACTACCTGGAGTTGTCGACGAAGAACCCGAAGAAGTCCGTCGGCAGCGACGAACTGTGGGAGACCGCCACCGACACCCTGCGTGAGGTTGCCGAGAAGTCCGGCCTGGATCTTGTCCCGGACCCGGGTGGAGCCGCGTTCTACGGCCCCAAGATTTCCGTCCAGGTCAAAGACGCACTGGGCCGGAACTGGCAGATGTCGACCATCCAGCTCGACTTCAACCTGCCCGAGCGTTTCGAACTCGAATACACCGGCTCGGACGGTGCCAAGCACCGCCCCGTCATGATCCACCGGGCACTGTTCGGCTCCATCGAACGCTTCTTCGGCGTCCTCACCGAGCACTACGCAGGCGCCTTCCCGGCCTGGCTCGCACCCGTCCAGGTCGTGGGTATTCCGGTGGCTGCGGACTTTGAAGAGCACCTCTTCGACGTCATCGGCAAGCTCAAAGCAGAAGGCATCCGCGCCGAGGTCGATCACAGCGATGACCGCATGCAGAAGAAGATCCGCAACCACACCACCCAGAAGGTGCCGTTCATGCTCCTCGCCGGCGAGCGGGACGTGGAAGCGGGCGCCGTGAGCTTCCGTTTCCGCGACGGCACCCAGGTCAACGGTGTTCCCGTCGACGACGCGGTGGCGTTCATCATCGACTGGGTCAAGCGCCGCGAAAATGCATCGCCCACAGAAGAACTCGTCAAACCACTGATTGTCGGGTAGGGGAGAGACACATGACGCACGACGATCAGCTACCGGGCACGGCAGGGGTCGCCGGAATGGTCGATGCCGGTGCAGGCGACCCCGATCGGCTCCGCCGCATCTGGTCGCCGCACCGCATGTCCTACATCACCACCCGCCCCAAAGCAGAGGGCGCAACCGGTGAGCCGTTCCTCGACATCCCCACCATGAGCGACGAGGACGGGCTGATCGTGGCGCGCGGCGAACACGTCTACGCCGTGCTCAACCTCTACCCGTACAACCCGGGTCACCTGATGGTCGTGCCCTACCGCAAGGTCGCCGCCCTCGAAGACCTCACCGCGGAAGAAAGCTCCGAGCTGATGGCCTTCACACAGCAGGCTCTGCGCGTCATCAAAAAGGTGTCGAACCCCAACGGATTCAACGTCGGCCTCAACCTCGGTGCCGAGGCCGGCGGCTCACTCTCCGAGCACCTGCACCAGCATGTAGTGCCGCGCTGGCGCGGAGACGCTAACTTCATCACTGTGCTTTCCAGTACCAAAGTGATGCCGCAGCTCCTGCGCGAAACGCGTTCCCTGCTGGCGCAGGCGTGGGAGATCACGCCGTGCTGAGCTTCTTCGGCCGGGCCTCAGTCTCCAAAGTGACCCTGCCGATGGGCCGGGCGCTGCTTAAAACCGGTCTCACCCCCGACTCGGTGACGATCATCGGCACCATCGCCAGCGTCGTCGCCGCCCTGACACTGTTCCCGTCCGGACACCTGTTCTGGGGAACCATGGTGATCTGGCTGTTCGTCATGTTCGACATGCTCGACGGCGCCATGGCCCGAGCCCGCGGCGGCGGAACCCGCTACGGCGCAGTCCTCGACGCCACGTGCGACCGCATCGCCGACGGCGCCATCTTCGCGGGCCTGGCCTGGTGGGCGGTCTATCACGAAGACAGCAAACCGCTGCTCATCGCCACCCTGATCTGCCTGGTCACCTCCCAGGTCATCTCGTACGCGAAAGCCCGCGCCGAAGCGAGCGGACTCTCCGCAGACGGCGGACTCATCGAACGCCCCGACCGGCTCATCATCGTCCTCGTCGGCGCGGGATTTACCGGTCTCGGTATCGACTGGTCCATCCACGTTGCCATGTGGCTTCTCGCTGCGGGCAGCATCATCACCGTGTTCCAGCGCATCCTGGCGGTGCGGAACTCGCCGTCCGCGCGAGACCTCCTCCCGATCGCGACCCCAGCAGAAACACCCGCATCGGAAACCCCGGGCAGCGAGGCGCAGTGACCTTCACCGAACGTCTCAGCGACGCCGGATACGCGGCAGGCTGGCGGCTGGTGCGGGCACTGCCCGAATCCGCGGCCACCACAATCTTCAACGCGGGCGCTGACTACGCCGCCCGCGGCGGTGGCCCGCAGCAACTTCGCAAAAACCTCGCGCGTGTTCTCGGCGTGAGTCCCGAGGATGTTCCTGACGAACTGATGCGCGACTCCGTGCGCTCCTACGCGCGCTACTGGCGTGAAGCGTTCCGACTGCCGTCGATGGACCTGGACGCCACCGCGAAAATCCTCGACCCGCACGTACACGGCACGCAGTACCTCGACGCGGCCATGGCCGCAGGCAATGGCGTCGTTCTCGCGCTGCCGCACAGCGGCAACTGGGACATGGCCGGAGTGTGGTGCACCCGCACGTGGGGCGGGCTGACGACCGTCGCGGAACGGCTCAAACCCGAATCGCTCTACCAGCGCTTCGTCGACTACCGCGAAAGCCTCGGCATGGAAGTCCTGCCGCTCACCGGCGGCGAAGAACCACCGTTTAGCGTCCTCGCCAAGCGGCTTCAGGAGAACAAGATCGTGTGCCTGCTGGGCGAACGCGACCTCGCAGCCAAGGGTGTGCCCGTCACGTTCTTCGGCGAACCCACCCAAATGCCCGCAGGTCCGGCCAAACTGTCCGCCCAAACCGGGGCCCCGCTGCTGCCCGTGCACTGCTGGTTCACCGACGACGGCGGATGGGGCTTTTCCATCGACCCACCCATCGATCCCGCCCTCGGCCTCGCCGGTGCCACCCAGGCACTGGCACACCGATTCGAAGCAAATATCGCCGCACACCCGGCAGACTGGCACATGCTGCAACCACTCTGGCGCGCCGATCTCTCACAGGCACGCCTGGACCGTATGGACGGTAAAAGCAGCACGTCAGATCGCCAATTGGGATCGGAGGGCTAGTGCGGATCGGCATGGTCTGCCCGTACTCGCTAGACGTACCGGGCGGCGTCCAAGCGCATGTCCTGGACCTGGCGCGTGTCCTCATCGAACGTGGCCACCACGTCAGCGTGCTCGCTCCGTCGTCCGACCGGATGCAAGTGCCGGACTTCGTCGTCTCGGCCGGACGAGCCGTACCTGTGCCCTACAACGGTTCCGTTGCGCGCCTGAGCTTCACTCCCGCCGCGAACGCGCGGGCGCGCCGCTGGATTGACGACGGCGACTTCGACGTCATCCACATTCACGAACCCAACGCCCCCAGCCTGTCGATGCTGGCGATGCGGCTCGCCGAAGGCCCCATCGTCGCGACGTTCCACACCTCGACCACAAAGTCGCTGGTGCTCAGCACATTTCAACCCGTGCTCCAGCCGTATTTGGAGAAGATCGCAGGACGCATCGCCGTCTCGGAATTGGCGCGGCGCTGGCAGGTCGAAGCCCTCGGCTCCGATGCGGTCGAAATCCCCAACGGTGTCGACGTCCCCGCGTTTGCCGACGCCCCACTGTTGCCGGGCTACCCGCGCGAGGGCAAAACGATCGTGTTCCTCGGCCGCTACGACGAACCACGCAAAGGGATGGCGGTGCTGCTCAAAGCGCTGCCCACCCTGATTGAGCGACACCCAGACCTTGAAGTGCTCGTCATCGGCCGCGGCGACAAAACCAAACTGCTCCGCGACGCCGGACCCGCCGCCAAACACCTGCGTCTGCTCGGCCAGGTCGACGACAAAGAAAAAGCATCCGCACTGCGCAGCGCCGACGTCTACGTTGCCCCCAACCTGGGCGGCGAAAGTTTCGGAATCGTACTGGTCGAAGCCATGTCGGCCGGGGCCGCGGTCGTAGCCAGCGACCTCGACGCATTCCGGCGTGTACTGCAAGACGGGCGCGGCGGAATCCTCGTGCCCGTCGGACGCAGCGAGCCGCTCGCCGAAGCCATCGATGAGGTGCTCTCCAACCCGGCGCGCCGGGCAGAACTCGTCGACGCCGGACGCGCCCTCGTCACCCGCTACGACTGGCCCGTCGTCGCCGAGCAGATCCTGCGCGTCTACGAAACCGTCACCCTCGGCGCACCCAAAGTGCACGTGCGTGAGGTGCGCGCATGATCGGTAAGAAGGGGACGCGGGCATGACACTGTCGATCCTGACCATCATCGTTGTCGCGATCCTCGCCGTCGCGATACTGCTATTCGGCCTGTGGGCGTACGGAACAGCGAATCGCCTCGACCGGCTGCATGTGCGCTCCGACCTGTCCTGGCAGGCACTCGACGCTGCCCTCGCGCGCCGCGCCGTCGTCGTGCGGGCAATCGCGGCCGACCTGCCAGCGGGGGAAGCGAAACCCCTCGCGGCCCTGGCCGATCACGCCGAACGTGTCGATCGAAGTGAACGTGAAGTCGCCGAAAACACGCTGTCTTCTGCGGTGTCCACCGTCGACATCACCGCGCTGCGGCCCCAACTCGTTGCCGAACTCGCCGACGCTGAAGCGCGAGTCCTGATCGCCCGCCGCTTCCACAACGACGCCGTCCGCGACACCCTCGCACTACGCATGCGCCGACCCGTCGAGTGGCTACACCTCGGGGGGCGCGCACCACTGCCGACCTACTTCGAAATCACCGAACGCGCCGCAGGAGACCGCGCCGCCGGGCCAATCGCCGACACCAACCGCACCGCCGCCCGCGTCGTCATCCTCGACCGCGCCGGACGCGTCCTGCTCCTGCGCGGCCACGACCCGCAGCTGCCCGACGAGCACTTCTGGTTCACCATCGGCGGCGCCGTCGAAAAAGGCGAATCACTGCGCAGCGCCGCACTCCGCGAACTGCACGAAGAAACCGGACACGTCGTCAGCGACAGCGACCTGCACGGACCCATGTGGCGTCGCGTCGCCGTCTTCACCCACGCAGGCTCCCTCATCCGCGCCGAAGAACTGTTCTACGCACTGCGCACCGACGAATTCGAGCCCCACCACGGCGGGTTCAGCGAAATCGAACAGCAAACGATCTCCGCCTACCGCTGGTGCACCGCCGACGATATCGCCGAACTCGTCGCTTCGGGGGAGGCCGTCTACCCCGAACAACTCCCCGAACTCCTCGACGAGGCCGCAGCCGTCGCCGACAGCCTCCGCGACGTGCAAGTACGCGCCGTCCACTAAACCGCGCGTGAACCAGGCCAGTCCGCGGCCTCTGGACCGGGACGCAACCCTGGCAGCAGCCACAATTTAGAATCGTCGGGAACGGATATTGACCACGTCCCGCTTACTTTCTGAGGAGATCGCCTGTGAGCACGCCCGAGAACACCCCCACTACCGGCACCGCTCGCGTCAAGCGCGGTATGGCCGAGATGCTCAAGGGCGGGGTCATCATGGACGTCGTCACCCCCGAGCAGGCCAAGATCGCTGAAGACGCCGGCGCCGTCGCTGTCATGGCGCTTGAGCGCGTGCCCGCCGACATCCGCGCCCAGGGCGGCGTGTCCCGCATGAGCGACCCGGACATGATCGACGGCATCATCGAGGCCGTCAGCATCCCCGTCATGGCGAAGGCGCGCATCGGCCACTTCGTGGAGGCACAGATCCTGCAGAGCCTCGGCGTCGACTACATCGACGAGTCTGAGGTTTTGACCCCCGCGGACTACGACAACCACATCGACAAGTTCGCGTTCACCGTGCCCTTCGTGTGTGGCGCCACCAACCTCGGTGAGGCCCTGCGCCGCATCAACGAAGGTGCCGCAATGATCCGCTCAAAGGGCGAGGCCGGCACCGGTGACGTCTCCAACGCCACCACCCACATGCGCAAGATCCGTCAGGAAATCCGTCGCCTCACCTCGCTGCCCGAGGACGAGCTGTATGTGGCAGCCAAGGAACTGCAGGCGCCGTACGATCTCGTCGTTGAGGTGGCCAAGGCAGGCAAGCTGCCCGTCACCCTGTTCACCGCGGGCGGTATCGCCACCCCCGCAGATGCCGCGATGATGATGCAGCTCGGCGCGGAAGGTGTGTTCGTTGGTTCTGGAATCTTCAAGTCCGGCAACCCCGCTGAGCGTGCCGCCGCGATC
>JAAYXN010000376.1 GCA_012515885.1 Rhodococcus sp. (in: high G+C Gram-positive bacteria) | reverse complement strand
TGTCACGCTGGCCACGGGATACTGCTGGTGAAGGGGGACGATCCCCGAACTAGCAGCAACGACGCTCGGAGGACAACGATGTTCACCGTACCAGACGCCACCGACCACAAGCTTCGCGAGTTGATTGGCAAGCGCACCACCCGGCGGTTGCGTGCACCGCTCCCGAAATCCTCGACGGGCGTGCAGATTGTCGAGCCGGTCGGGATGACCCCCGCCGAAGAGGCGGAGATCAAGATCCTGATCGAGCTTGCCGACCCGCGGCTCGACGGGGACGAGCGCGCCGCGATCAAGCGGTTGACGACCGCACTTGCGGAGGTTGCGCCCGAATAGGCTCGTCGGTGGAAGGCGACGGGAACGGTCCCTGACGGTACACTGCTGTCATGCGGACCGTTCCGACCGCCGCCCCCGCGGTAACCCAGCACGAAGAGCCACAACGCCGAACGGGACCCACGACTCGAGACCTGGTGCTCGTGCATCTGGGCCTCCTGCTCGTCGCGATTCTCTGGGGCGGCAACTTCACGGCGCTCAAACACCTGCTCGACCCGCTGCGGCCGGTCGATGTCGTTGTCATTCGCAGCATCGGCGCTGCGCTTTTCTACCTTGCCTTTCTCTTGGTGACCGGCAAGCTGATCATCCCCCTCGCCAAGCGAGATTTGCGCCTGATGATCCTCATCGGTGCGCTTGGCATCCCGATCATGAGCCTGTCGATGGCCTACGGGTTGACGCGGCTTGACGCCGGGTTGGCGAGCCTGCTGGTGACGAGCAATCCGATCTTCACGGCGATCATCTCCCGCATCGTGCTGGGCGAGGCGCTCACCAGCCGCAAGGTCGCGGGGATCCTGCTCGCATTCGTCGGCTTCCTGGTGGTGCTGCAGTTCGGCGCGTCGGGCGGGGCGCGGCTGGAAAGCGGCCAGATGCTGGGCGTGCTGATCGTGCTGGCCGGGCCGCTGGCGTGGGCGTTTTACACGGTGCTCAGCAAGCCCTTGCTGGGGCGGTATCCGCCGGTCTATGTCGCCAGCTACACCACGATCGCGGGCGGGCTGATGTTCGTGCCGGTGTTGATGTTCGATGCGCCAATGCGGAGCCGCCTGATGGGCCTGGAGGCTATCGACTGGGGAGCGGTGCTGTACGTCTCGCTGCTGGCGATCACGGTGGCCTATCTGCTGTGGTACTGGGGGCTGCGCGTGCTGACCCCGAGCCAGACGGCGGTCTACACCTACCTGGTGCCGGTGTTCGGGGTACTGGTGGCATGGGTGGTGCTGGGAGAGCAACCGACACTGTTCGCGCTGCTCGGCGGGGCGGTGATCGTGGCCGGGGTGGTGCTGACCAACACGAGCAGCCGCCGTCGCCAGCGGGAAATCTGAGCCACCTCGGCCCTGGAAGTTGCGGCTTCTTCACGAACAACGCCGCTGGTCAATGGCGGGTATGGCCCGATCAACAATCGAAGCTGGTCTCGATTTGTTGATTGGCTGGTCAAATTTCTCGTGAAAAACCGGTATTTGACTGTGTTTCTGGATTGGTTGGTCAAGTTTCTGGACTCTCCGTCGCCAGTTCTGTTCAACGTGCACAAAATCTCGTGAAGAATTTCACCGAGATGCACGATGTGATGGGCTTGCGGCGTCTCTAGGCTTGAAGGCAATGGCCGCGCGAGCAGGTCGCGGTCAGAGCAGCCCGAGCCCCGTCGATCCGGGGCGCTCAAAGGAACCCCTATGGCCGCACCAGTTGAGACCGTCAACACCGCGCGTATCCTCGAAACCGAGCCGACGCCTGAGCAGATCTACGCCCAGATCGAGGCCGAAGGGGTCCAGTTCATCAACCTGCAATTCACCGATGTGATGGGCATGGTCAAGAGCGTCACCATCCCGGCATCGATCTTCCCGCATGTCGTCGAGGGCGGGCAGTGGATCGACGGCTCGTCAATCGCCGGGTTCACGCGCATCGCCGAGTCGGACATGTATCTGCAGCCGGACCTGTCCACCTTCGCCGTGATCCCCTGGGAGCGCGGCGAGTTCAACACCGCCCGCGTGATCTGCTGGGTGCACAACCCGAACGGCGATCCCTTTCCCGGCGACCCGCGCAGCGTGCTGCTGAGGCAGCTTGAGAAGCTAGCCGAGCTTGGCTACACCTACAACGTGGGTCCGGAGCTCGAGTTCTTCCTCTTCTCGCGGAATGGCGATGGTATCGCGCCGGCGCCGCACGACCGCGGCAGCTACTTCGACTTCTCCGCCGACCTCG
>JAAYXN010000375.1 GCA_012515885.1 Rhodococcus sp. (in: high G+C Gram-positive bacteria) | reverse complement strand
CCTGCAGGATTCGCTGCTGTTCGACCGCTCGGTACTCGACACCCAGAATTTTACGACCGTCACCAATTCCACCACCACACAGTCTGCCGGTGGTGCGACCGTGACCACCCAGCAGCAGAATATTGTGAATTCGCCGCTGGTGCCGGGCTTCAACTTCAATAACCAGCCGTTGGGAAACAACGGGAGTAGTCGGGCATTGGCCAATGCAGGAAACGTTGCCGCGCAAGGCCTGTCGCATTTCGCCTTGAACCGCGTGAATAGCGAACTGGGCTTTGGTGGGTTCGTCTTCTCGGCCAGCAGTAATAGCGTCAGTGCCCTGCTGCGGGCGTTGCAAGAAAGTCGTCGGCTGGAGGTGCTTAGCCGCCCACAGGTTACCGCGCTCGATAACCAGGAGGCGATCATCCGCGTCGGTCAGCGTGTGCCCCGCGTCCAGACCACCAACATCACCCAGTTCGGCCAACAGAACTCGGTGGTTTACGAAGACGTCGGCATCAACATGATGGTCCGTCCCCGGATCAGTCCCGACGGAATGGTCGTCATGGAGTTGCAGGCAGAAAAGTCGCAAGTCGGCTCCGAGCAGGAAGGTATTCCCATCTTCTCGGGACTCGACGGCAACGTGGTTCGCGCGCCGCGAATCGACCAGACGGTGGCCTACTCGACCGTGGCTGCGGCGTCGGGACAGACCATTGTCTTAAGCGGTCTGATGACAAAAGAAACTTTCGATATCCATCGCCGGGTGCCGTTGCTGGCCGATATCCCGCTCTTGGGCGATTTGTTCCGCTACGACAGCGTGTCGGAACAGCGGACCGAACTGCTGATCATTCTCACTCCGCGGGTGATTCGCAGCGAGCTTGATGCCGAGATGGTCAAGCAGGTGGAATCGTCGCGCATGAGCTGGGTGCTGTGCGACGTAGTCAACATGCACGGCCCGAGTGGTCTGCGAAGCCGCTGCGACGAATGGACCGAAGCCGATTCCGAATCGGTCTTCCCGACACTCGTGCCGGGCGAGGAGGAATCGGTCCCCACGCCCGCCGGCAATCCACCTTACATCCCCCCAGGACCGGCCCCGAGCACCGAAGCCGACAATTTATCGCGCGTGCCCGCCCCCGCGGCGAGCTCGCCGGTTTCCCCTGCCACGTACTCCGCAGCGCCCGAATCGCAGACTCCCACGTACTTGCCACCGGCACTGTATCCCGGCCCCGAAGGGAACTAGGGGCGTGGGGGGCGTGCGACGAACCATTTCAGTAACTTCAAATTGGCCGAAGCGATGAACAATTGGGAAAAATACTCGGTGGTGGTAGTGGTGACGATTGCCTGCGCCGTTGGATCGACGGGGTGTCAATCGACCAAGTCCACGGAGGGTTCCACGCTCAGTAAGCTCGCTGCGCCTTGGAAGTCGGAAAAAGAACCACGCAGGGGAGTTCCCACGCGCATTGTGGGGACCTGGGCCGAAGGGGTGATGCACAACCCGGAGGTCGGCGGCCAGCGCGGACTGGGTGGGCGGCTCTATTTCCACGACCGCGCCGGGACCGACCCGATCCGCGTGGAAGGGCAACTGGTGGTCTATGCGTTCGTCGAAGAGGACCGCGTTGCCACCGATCATCGCCCCACCAAACGGTTCGTGTTTCCACCCGAGCAGTTCGCCAAGCATGAAAGCAAGTCGGAAATCGGCGTCTCCTACAGCTTCTGGCTACCGTGGGACTCGGTCGTCGATGCCGAGCAAACCGAGGTCAGTTTGATCGCTCGCTTCGAGCCCCTCGAGGGGGGCGGGCTCGTCGTGGGCGATCAGACTCACCACCGGTTGCCAGGGCGGTCGCGCGTAGAAACCTCCATTGCCAATCAGCCGAACTCGCGCATCGAAGCAGCACCTACCACCAGCGCCCAGAATGCATCGGTGGCCGGCCAAGGAGTCGTCACGGCATCGCACGAGGGGACTTCGCCCACCACCACGAATCTCGAGACCACCACCATTTCGTTGCCGCCGGGATTCCAATTCGGAACTTCCCCGGGCAAGCCGAAGAGCCTGCGGCCGCAGCCCAGTGCTCCGCAGCCCAGCACAATGCAGCCACTCCATCCGGCGCCTGCTGCAGCGGCGACGATCCCCACAGGAACCCAGTTGTCCGGCGCGTCGACACCCGGCGCAAAGGGCGCGGCCACGGAGCAAGT
>JAAYXN010000374.1 GCA_012515885.1 Rhodococcus sp. (in: high G+C Gram-positive bacteria) | reverse complement strand
GGACCTTCTGAGTGACACCACGCTTGTCGGAGATCTCTTTCAGGTACTGCTCGATTTCGGGCTGCGAAGACCACACCTTCGACCAACTACCGCGGCTCTCGAACGAGTAGGAGTACATCAGTGACGGTACGTCGCATGCGCATCCTGGATAGGTGTTGTCGCGCCAGGTTCCACCGACAGAGTCGGCCTTTTCTAGCACGATGAAATCGCTATACCCGCGTCGGCGGAGCTGCACGGCCATACCGAGGCCAGAGAAGCCGCTGCCGATGATGAGCACTTTGGTAGTTATGGGCTCGGTTATTCCCGGGTCTGTCGCCGTGGCGGTGCGCGCTGCGCGCTTGGTGTTGGAGGACGGCATTGAGTGAAAATCTCCTGATCAAATACAGCAAACGGACCTGCACGGCGCGGGGACGCGTGGCAGGTGTAGGAATGTCATCCGCCCGAGCCCACGAACGGAAAGATCCGAACGTGGGGTCGAGGGTTGGCGAGTGGCCGAGGGGGCCAGGCTGAGGGTGTTAGCGCAGATCGTCGGGCAGGCTGCGCGTTGCGCGCCACATCGCCATCGTGAATTTCCCCTCCATCATCCCGGCCTCGTGGAAGAACCGGATCATAGGCTCGGACATGAACTGCAAATTGACGCGATAGTTCGGGCTCGTCTGCTGCGCCCACAGCCCGCGCAGACGGTTGATTCCGACAGCGGGGTACACCTTCGGATTGATGAGCAACGGGTACGCAAAGTTCGCAATGACCGCCAGCGTGCCTCGATGCCAAGCGCGCGAGATGCGTCCGCGACGCTGCATCCCCTCCACCATTTCCAGCCGCGCGAAGGTGATGTGGCGGGCCTCTTCGAGAACGTGGATCTTCATGAGCTGGCGCAGCTGCGGCTGCATTTTCGGGTCATTCATCGCCTCACGCTGAGCGCGGTCGAGTATCTCCTCGATGAGCAGTGTCGCGCCGGATACAGACGGGCCGAGAGGCACAAAGTGCAAGATCTTCGCGAAGCCCAAGAACCCCTTCGGCAACTTGTACGGTGCCAGGCCCGTCTTGTTGATCAACCGGGCAAACATCGTCGAGTGACGTGCCTCGTCGCCGACCTCGTTAAGGGCGTAGAGGGCCCTTTGATCTGTCAGGGCGCCTTTGGCAGACATTCGGAGCAGCGCCGAGCTGAGCAGATTCTCCGCGTAGATACCGAAGCTGAGAATGCTGACGATCTCGTGGCGCCCGAGCTCCACCTTCTGCTCATCGCTCATCCTCTCCCACAGCTTGGTGCCGTAGAGCGAGACCCGATGCTCTGGCAGGAAGTACTTTCCCTCCTCCCAGGGCGAGTCCCAATCGATGTCGATCTCCGCGTCATAGAACTTTTCGGCCGCCGCCCGCAGCAGTCGACCGGCAGATCTCTGCATGTCGACGGGCTTGCGGGCGCTGACACGCGCAACGCCTTCCGTCGAGACGTCGGGCTTGATCTCCACATTCTGAACGGTCATGTGACACCTCCGTTGTGTTCCGGGCCGAGCTGAGTCTCGACTTCATACCCGATACTCTGGGTACCCGATACTGCTAGTGTCTTCGCCAGTGTGTTCTTTTGTCAACGTTTGATGTGAAGAAAGTGAGCTTTACGTGTCTGACGACCACGATCTCGACTACTCCGGCGTGGGCACCTTGGTGTGCCGCGGCAAGGAGATTGCTGTCCGGGTGAAAATCAAAGGCTATTTCCAGCCCCTCAACGGCTTGTACACCTGGTACGGCAGGATCGACAAAAATGATGCGCTCGACGCCCTCCTCGCGGGCAGGCGCACGGTTGCTGTCTTCGTGACACCAGAGGGCCGCGCCGAGTGCGTCGTGGGCGATCCTGATTTCTGGGACCGCTATCGCATTACGGGCACGAGCAGGCCGCCGTACCACATCCCCACCACGCTCGAAGACGTGGAGTCGATAGCAGAGAGTGAACATCACAGCTGACCGACCCGCACGGAGCCGCCTGTGGGGCGTTCCCCCAATCCAATGAGTCCGAGAGGAAGTTCGTACGTGGCCAGGTCGTCGATCGTTCACAACCGTCCATCAAGGCGTTCTGCCGGCACCGGTGAGTACAGCGCTCAACTGGAAAAGGTCGCCTGGTTCACGTTGCGGCGCAAGGGATTCGTGGCGTCGGTCTGGGTCGTGGTTGCGGTCGGCTTAGCGGTGCTATTCCCGCAGCTGGAGTCCGTGATCCGACAGCAGTCGGTGGACCCGATACCCGCGGGCGTACCGTCATTTCAGACGCTCGACCGGATGGGTGAGGCGTTCAATGAGAAGGGGGCCAAGACCACCGTCTTCGTCGCCATGGAGAACGACAGGGGTTTCTCGGACGCCACCCGCGCCAGGTATGACGAATTGGTGACCGCACTGCGTGCGGACACGGAACACGTCATCGCAGTCCGCGATCTGCTCGGCGACCCGCTCACGGAGAGTCAGGCGCTGAGCAAAGACAAGAAGGCGTGGTATCTGCCTATCGGTGTCACGGGGACGTTGGGCGGACCGGACGCTGCCAACGCCGTGGAAGCGGTCCGTGACACCGCGAACGAAATCTTCAGTGGTACCGACACGATTGTTCGGGTGACCGGTCCACCTGCCACGTTCACCGACCAGCTCGCGGTGGGTGAGACCGATCTGGTCGTGATCACGCTCGCCACGGTGCTGTTGATCGCCGGGATCCTGCTGGTCGTCTACCGATCGGTCTTCACCGCTCTCATGCCGCTGCTGGTGGTCGGCATGAGCCTGGCAGTGGGCCGCGGGGTGCTCTCGGGTCTGGGCGAATTGGGCATGCCCGTGTCTCAATTCACCTCGATGTTCATGACGGTAATCATCTTCGGCGCCGGAGTCGACTACTCCGT
>JAAYXN010000373.1 GCA_012515885.1 Rhodococcus sp. (in: high G+C Gram-positive bacteria) | reverse complement strand
AACACGTAGCGGCGGAACGCCCAGAATCGGAAGCCCATCTGCAGCAGGTTGCCGATGATGTAGGCGCTTACGAAGTCAGCGATGTTCTCCGTCGTAAAACTGACTTCGGGTACCCGCAGGTTGAAGACGTAGCTGGAGATCCACAGTGGGATGAAGCTGAGGACCACGCCGACACCGCTGACCGCGAAGAACAAGAATGCTTCATGGTGGCGTTCACGCCCACCACGGTTCTTGAACGACCATTCACGGTTGAGGATGTAGGACGCGATCACAGCGATCACACCGGCGATGATTTTGGCGGTGACCGGTTTGGCTTCGAGCACCGTCAGCTTCAGGGAGAAGAAGATGACAGAGTCGATGACGAAGGTGGTACCCCCCACGATCGCAAACTTGATCAGCTCCGCATGGCGTAACGAAGGGCCCGGAAGGGCTGGGGCACGCGGGCGATGACCCCTTCGACGAATGACACAACTGTGGAGTGTACGAAGCGGGACGGGTTACAACCAACTACGCAACCAACTCGGGGCGAAATAATCAGGACAATCTCAGGAACTGCTGTGTGCTGCGCCATAGAGAACTGGTTGATGGGGCGGTGGTGCAGCGCAGATAACCTGCGGTCACGCTGCCTCGATGCCAGCATGACACCATAGAGCAGTGACACGTTCTTCAGATTCTTCCGATAGCGCGGCACCGCGCCCTTCTCGCAGCGTCCCGGTTGGTGCCCCCGTGGTGACCATGATCGGTGGCGGCCAGCTGGCTCGGATGACGCATCAGTACGCGATTGCTCTCGGGCAGACGTTGCGGGTGCTCTCCGGTTCAGCGGACGAACCGGCAGCTCTCGTCACCCCTGACGTGGTGTTGGGTAGCCACACGGACCTTGACGCGCTGCGCCGAGCCGCGACGGGCGCGCATGCGCTCACCTTCGACCATGAGCATGTTCCGACGGAGCATCTTGAGGTGTTGGTCGCGGAGGGCGTCAATGTGCAGCCACCGCCGCAGGCGCTGCGGTATGCGCAGGACAAGTTGGCGATGCGGCACAAGCTGCGGGAGATGGGTGCGCCTGTTCCGGAGTTCGCGGAGATCGCGTCGGTGGCTGATCTGAACGCGTTCGCTGACGCACAGAACTGGTCGGTGGTGCTGAAGACAGTCCGCGGCGGCTATGACGGCCGCGGGGTGTGGATTTTCAATGACGCCTCGGACCGTGATGCCGCTGAAGCGGTCGTGACGCGTGAGCTGGATGCGGGCGCGCAGCTGATGGTGGAGCAGAAGGTGCCGATGCGCCGGGAACTGTCCGCGATGGTTGCCCGCTCGCCGTTTGGACAGGGCGCGAGCTGGCCCGTGGTGGAAACGGTGCAGCGCGACGGCCAGTGCGCGGTCACGTTGGCACCGGCTCCGGCGCTGTCGACCGAGCTGGCGGAAGAAGCGGAACTACTGGCGCTGCGTATTGCGTCAGAACTCGGTGTAGTCGGGTCGATGGCCGTGGAGCTGTTTGAAACTGTCGACGGCGCCCTCGTCGTCAACGAACTGGCGATGCGTCCGCACAACTCGGGGCACTGGACGATGGATGGCGCTCGAACCTCACAGTTTGAGCAGCATTTGCGTGCTGTCCTGGACTACCCGCTGGGCGATACGGCACCGTTGGCACCGCTCACGGTGATGGCGAACGTGCTGGGAGCTGCGCAGGCCCCGGAGATGAGCATGGACGAGCGGGTGCACCACCTGTTCGCGCGGATGCCGGACGCGAAAGTGCACCTCTATCACAAGGGGGAGCGGCCAAACCGCAAGATCGGGCACGTCAACATCGTTGGCGGCGCCGGATCGATTGAGGACCCCGAGTATGTCGCGGCAGTGCGCGAACGCGCTGAGCGTGCGGCACACTGGCTCTCGCATGGTGAGTGGACCGACGGCTGGGACGAGCATTCAGGAGACGTGAAGTGACAACTCAGAATGGCCCCCGCGTGGGCTTGATCATGGGCAGCGACTCCGACTGGCCGACGATGGAGGCTGCGGCGCTGGCACTGGCGGAGTTCGAGGTGCCGTTTGAGGTGGGTGTTGTTTCCGCGCACCGCACCCCGCAGCGGATGCTCAACTATGCAGAAGAAGCTGCTGACCGCGGTATTCAGGTGATCATCGCGGGTGCTGGTGGCGCCGCGCACCTGCCGGGCATGGTCGCGTCCGCGACGGCGCTGCCAGTCATCGGCGTACCCGTCCCGCTCAAGTATCTCGACGGCATGGATTCGCTACTGTCGATCGTCCAGATGCCTGCGGGTATCCCGGTGGCGACGGTGTCGATTGGCGGCGCCCGCAACGCGGGACTGCTGGCAGTGCGCATCCTGGGTGCCTCTGATCAGGTGCTGCAGCGGAAGATGGCTGCGTTCCAGGCGGATCTGGAGAAGATGGTGCTCGACAAGGACGCTGCCCTCAAGAAGAACCTGCTCGGCTAAAACAGCTGCACCACAACCCGGCACACCTTAGGGAGTGCCGGGCCCGTACTCGTTTAGGGCAGTTGACGCGTGATCTTTTCCGAGGTGACGCGTCGGGTTTGCGCATCAGCATCTGGGTTGGCGACGTGCACGAGGGACGCGCCCGCGGCGAGGATTGCCAGGAAGTTCTGCACGAGATGTTCGGTGGTGTCCCACGGCGCTGTCGCCAGAACCCGGTCGGCGGCGCTGAGTCCCAGTTCCCGAGCAGCCGCCTGGGCCTGCTCAAGTACCGCGTCCGCATCCAGCCCGTCGAAGACGGGGCCGGCACCTGCGGTCTGAAACTGATCGCCATGCACGCGCACCGTGGTGGCGTAGTCAGTGACCCCGATCGGCAGGTCGGGGACGGGACGACCAAATGGGTCGAGGGAGAGCACAGCAATCTCGTCGACGGAGTCGACGCTCTCAAGATGGTCGACGGTGACGAGGGCGACCGCTGCGTCGTCGACGTCGCTGAGGTCAAGGAGGACTTCGCCGCCCGCCCACCAGACCCCCAAAAGGACCGCGGCAGTCTGCCAGTGCGCAGGCAGACTGACGGCCACCTTGTCGCCCGGTGTCAGCCCAAACTCGTCGCGCAGCATGTTCGCGGTTTTAGCCGCCCAGTTAGCCAGGGTGAGAGCGGACAGCTCGATGCGCTCGCCGGTTGCGTCGTCGTAGTACGTGATGCGCGGCCCGGCCGCATCGACGGAAAGGATCGGGCTGAGCAGGGCGTCAGTGAGGTTGGAAGACAACAGTTTTACTCGTTTCTGCTATGCCTGGGTTGGCCGGGAAGCTAGTTGACGCATCGCGGCCCGTTGCCGCCTGCGGTGATGGTGGGTCCGGGCACGCCCGTCAGGTCTGATCCCTGTGCCGGGGCTTCGCTGGTGGAGGACTGGCCGGTGCTGGACCCGCCCGTCCCGTAGCTGCTGTCGGTGTCCGCGCCGAACTCGGACGCTGACGACGGGCCGGTGTAGTCCTCGGTGAGGACGATGCGCACTGTTCCTTCCGGCAGTGACGAGTCGACGGCAGTTGCCACTCCACCTAGTAGTTCGGCTACAGCGTCGGCGGCGTCGTCGTCGCTGCTCGGCGCGAACACTGTTGTTTCGTCGACGGCCCGGGTGCCGTTGTAGTTGCCGACCTGACCGGAGGGAAAGCCCAGTGCCGTCAGGCCGCTGGAGACCCCGCTGGCCAGCCCTGCGGTTCCGCCTGCGTTTGCGACGTCGACGGTGACCGAGCTGCGATCGATATCGGGCGCCGAACTGGTGTCAGGGGTGTCGTTATCGTCCCCAGCGAGTCCGTCCACAAATTTCTGTACGGCCGAAGGGTCGACTGTCACGATGGATTCGCCGTAGCTGCTGACGCCATCGAGGTCACGAACCGGGATGGTCTCAAACTTGACCTGACCACCCGTGATGTCTTGCAGACGCGTCGCGAAGTCGATGATGTCCCAGTCCTCGTCGAGGACGACCGATCGTTCAATTGCTTTGGTGAGCTGACCGAGTTTGCCGGGGTCACTGAGGGTGCGTGCGCTCAAAATTTTCCCGGCGAGGGACGCCATGAACACCTGTTGGCGCACGATGCGGTCGAGGTCGCCGCGTGGCAGGTTGTGGCGTTGGCGCACGAAGCTCAGTGCGTCAGATCCGTGCAGAGTTTGGGTACCGGCAGAGAAGTCGGCACCGGAAAGCGGCTCGTAGACAGGCTCATTCAGACATACTTCGACGCCGTCGACCGCGTCGGTAAGCAGCACGAAGCCGAGTAGTCCGATTTCTGCGTAGTGATCGATGGTGACACCGGTCAGATCAGCAACCGTACGAATCAGTGTTTGACGCCCTTTTTCTGTTGACAGGCGCTCGGCTTCTTCTTCGGAGGTGCCCCGATCGAGCAGCTTCTGGCGTTCGTTTTCCTTGGTGATGCCGTAGGCGCCGTTGATCTTCGACTTTCCTAGTCCCGGCACCGCGACGTAGGCGTCGCGGGGGATGGAGATCGCTGTCGCGGAGCTGCCGTCGTTGGGGATACGGACCAGGACGAGGGTGTCGGTGTTGGACACGACCTCGTTTCCGGCGCGCAGTGCGGCGATTTCTTCCTCGGACAGCGGATTTCCGTGAGCATCGGTGCGGCTGTCGGTGCCGACAAGCAAAATATCGACCGCGCCGTCTGCGCCGCCGCCAAGCCCGAGACCGCTTGCTGTTGCGATGGCGTCGCGCAACGAATCGATGCTGCGCCAGGCGAAACCCGTCACAACGAGAACGAGTATCGACAGCACAGCAACTGCTATCCGGGTGCGTGCTCGCGCAGGTGCGGGACGCGGCGGCGCGTGCGGATGGTCGTAGGGCACGAGAACCAGGCTACTGGTCTGGTTGCGCGACGGTGTGCTCTCTCACTGTCCGGCGTGCCAGACTGTGCGGGTGACGAGAGCGGTGCACGGAGCAGCAAAAATCCTGGTGACCGGCGCGGCGGGCCAGGTAGGCACACTAGTTGTTGACCAGGCAAACGCTCGCGGTATCCCGGTGCGCGCTGTCACGTCGAGTGAGCTGGACATCACAGATGCTGGTGCCGTTGCGGATGCGATTGAGCCGGGCATCGTGGTGGTCAATTGCGCCGCATATACCGCTGTCGACGCTGCGGAATCGGACGAACAGGCCGCAACTGCCGTCAACGGGGCGGGGCCGGGCAATCTTGCCACCGCGTGCGCGCAGGTTGGTAGCCGTCTCATCCATGTCTCCACCGACTACGTTTTCGCGGGCGACGCCACAACCCCCTATGAGACATCTGCGCCCACCGCGCCAGCGACGGCCTATGGCCGGACGAAGTTGGCAGGCGAGATCGCCGTACATAGGGCACTTCCCACCGCACACGTCGTGCGTACCGCGTGGGTGTATTCCGGGGTGGGCAGCGATTTCGTTGCCACGATGCGCCGTCTGGAGGCGCAGCGGGAGACGATCGATGTGGTCCATGATCAGGTCGGCTCGCCTACCTATGCCGCTGATCTCGCGGCAGGGCTGCTCGATCTGGCCGAGGCGCCGAACGTTTCGGCCCCGATCCTGCACGCCACCAACGCGGGCCAGGCCAGCTGGTACGAACTGGCGCGGGCGGTATTCGCCGAGATCGGTGCAGACCCGGAACGGGTGCGGCCGTGCACGAGCGCCCAGTTCCCTCGGCCCGCGCCGAGGCCTGCCTACTCGGTGCTCTCCAACCGTTCGTGGATCGACGCGGGTTTGCCGCCGCTGCGCCCATGGAAAGAAGCGCTGGTTGAGTCGCTGGCGGCGCGTCCACCCGAGACAGCCTGAGTCAGCGTCCGCAGGAGAGGCTACGCTTGCCCGCGTGAGTTCGAAGTTGGCCGTGGTGACGGTGACCTACTCGCCGGGTGAGCATCTAGAGCATTTCCTGAGCACGCTCACCGCGGCAACTTCAGCGAATCCGCAGGTCATTATGGCCGACAACGGGTCCACTGACGGAACGCCTGAGGCAGCGGAAGCTGCCCACGAGCACGTTCGTCTGGTGCGTACCGGCGGCAACATCGGCTATGGCGGTGCGGTGAACCGCGGCGTCGCCGAGATCGACGCCGACGTGGAGTTTGTTTTGGTCGCCAACCCTGACATTCGATGGGCGCCGGGTTCGATCGATGACCTCCTCCTCGCTGCCGAGCGTTGGCCGAGGGCAGGCGCATTAGGGCCACTGGTCCGCGAACCTGACGGCAGCATCTATCCGTCGGCGCGCCAGGTTCCCGGGCTGGTTTCTGGTGCCGGGCACGCGGTGCTGGGCAAAGTGTGGCCGACGAACCCGTGGACCAAGCGGTACCGGCAGGAAAACGAGGAGATCAGCGAGCGGCCAGTGGGCTGGCTGTCCGGCTCCTGCCTGCTGCTGCGCCGAGTCGCTTTCGATTCAATCGACGGCTTCGACTCCCGCTACTTCATGTACATGGAAGATGTTGATCTCGGTGATCGGCTTGGCCGAGCTGGCTGGCTCAACGTCTTTGTCCCCGGCGCGGAAGTGACTCACGCGAAGGGACACGCGGCCGGACGGCATCCAGAGCTGATGCTCCCCGCTCACCACGCCAGCGCTTACCGCTTCCAAGCCGACCGGCATCCACATTGGTGGCAAGCCCCACTTCGGGTTGCATTGAAGGCCGGGTTGGCTGTGCGATCAAAGCTGGAAGTGGCTGCGGCAGTACGTGAACGACGACAATCAGAGCAAGACGAGAAGAGCGTGGGGAACTGAGATGGCAATCGAATCAAACACCGATGCGGTAGTGCTGGTCGGTGGCAAAGGTACGCGTCTGCGTCCGTTGACGCTGTCTGCACCCAAGCCGATGCTGCCGACCGCTGGGCAGCCGTTCCTGTCGCACCTGCTGGCCCGCATCGCCGCGTCCGGCATCAAGCACGTGGTGCTGGGAACGTCTTTTAAGGCTGATGTTTTCGAGGACTACTTTGGCGATGGCTCCAAGCTGGGCCTGGAGATCGAGTACGTGTTCGAGGAAGAACCACTCGGTACCGGTGGCGGTATCCGCAACGTTCTGCCTAAGCTGCGCGGCGACAACGTGATGGTCTTTAACGGCGATGTCCTCACCGGTTCTGACCTTTCCGCGCTCCATGACACTCACGTCACCAACGAAGCGGACGTCACCCTGCATCTTGTGCGTGTCAGCGATCCGCGTGCGTTCGGATCAGTACCTACTGACGAAAATGGCCGGGTCACAGCCTTTTTGGAGAAGACGCAGGATCCGCCGACCGATCAGATCAACGCTGGCTGCTACGTGTTCCGCCGCGAAGTGATTGAAGAAATCCCGGCCGGTCGACCCGTGTCGGTGGAACGTGAAATCTTCCCCGCGCTTCTGGCTCGCGATGCACGTGTCTTTGGCTATGTCGATGCCACTTACTGGCGGGATATGGGTACTCCTGAGGACTTCGTTCGTGGTTCTGCTGATCTTGTTCGCGGAATCGCACCGAGCCCGCTTCTTGAAGGTGGACGCGGCGAGTCCCTGGTGCACCCGGGTGCGGGAGTTGCACCGGGCGCCTTGCTGATTGGTGGAACCGTGGTTGGCCGCGGAGCAGAGATCGGTGCTGGTGCTCGGCTCGATGGTGCTGTCGTGTTTGACGGCGCCGTTGTCGAGGCTGGGGCAGTGGTGGAGCGTTCGATCCTTGGTTTCGGTTCGCGTATCGGTCCCCGTGCGCTCGTGCGTGACGCAGTGATCGGTGACGGAGCCGACGTGGGTGCGCGGTGTGAGCTGCTGCGCGGCGCGCGCGTCTGGCCGGGTGTGGCGCTGCCTGATGGTGGCGTCCGGTTTAGCACTGACGTGTAATGACTGAGTTTCGTCGTTACGTCGCCCTCGGTGATTCGTTCACGGAGGGTGTCGGCGACCCTGATCCGTCGCGGCCCAATGGGCTGCGCGGTTGGGCGGACGTGGTGGCGGAGCAGTTGGCCGCGCGGGATTCGGGGTTCTTGTATGCGAATCTCGCTATTCGTGGTCGGCTTCTTGATCAGGTAGTTGCTGAGCAAATTGATGCCGCAGTGTCTTTGGCTCCTGATCTGGTGACTATCTACGCCGGCGGCAACGACATAATGCGCCCCAAGTTCGAGGTCGATGATTTGGTGGCGCGTTATGACGCGGCCATTGAGTCGCTGACTCGCTGCGGCGCGACGGTGGTGATGTTCACTGCCTACGACACGGGCTGGAACCCAGTGTTCGGGAAGTTGCGGGGACGCTGCGCAGTGTACAACGAGTTGGTGCGTGAGGTGGCCGACCGTCATGGTGCACGCATCGTCGATTTCTGGCGCTTCGACGAATATGACGACCTGCGTATGTGGGATTGGGATCGTCTGCATATGTCGACCATTGGGCATCAGAACATGGCGGCCCGGGTTCTCGATGTTCTTGGCGTCGATCATGGCGTGGAGCGGGCGGCTCTTGCTCCCGCTGCTTTCCAGACGCGCGCGCAGGAGCGCCGCGAAAACCTGTTGTGGGCAAAGGAGTTTCTGTTGCCCTGGGTGGGTCGCCGAGTCCGAGGGACGTCGTCGGGTGACGGCGTGAAGCCTAAACGTCCGCAGCTTTCTCGTGTGTAAATAGGACCTCCTGATCGATCTCACTGCCGTAGTTGGTGCCGCTTAGGCGGATGCCGCTACGGCAGTCTCGTTGCTGAAGCATCACTAGCGTCAAGTTTCCACACCCTCGTCTGTTCATGTGGCTGAACTCACAGTTCCTTTTTGTAGCCCTAGGGTATGCAATCGTTGCAATTCCGACAGTTGTACTGGCTCAGTTACCACCTGGGCAAATGGTTAATTGACCGTGAAATAATCACTGGATCCACCAATTCGGCTTGAGAGGACTCACAGTTTGAGGTAGAGGGCTGCGGAAACCCAAACTGCCCGTGTGGGTTTCAAAAGAGTCCAAGGACCTCAGTCCGTTCTGGGCTTTCCGAGAAATTGTCGGTAGCAAGTGCAATGATCAACGCCATACCACCGGAGCGGGGTCCAGCAACCTCCAACACCGTCGTTGAGCTCTGATGTGGTTACTCCTTAAACCAACAGTCAGTTCGGAAGGCGTGTGTTCACCGTGTTCGACATTCCACTCAGCCAGACACCAGCGGTGTCGCGGCCCGCGGAAGACGACAACGGGCCCCTCACTCAACGGCAAGACTGGCAGGCGGCGTACCGCCGTCGGCTCTGGATCACCGATACGTTGGTAGTCGTCGGTGCAGTCGGTATTGCCCAAGCCGTAAGGTTCGGCGACGACGATGTTTTGGTGGCATCAAGACAGGTCACCGCGCTGAACTACACGTGGATATCGGTCTTGCTCGCTGTGGGATGGCTTGCGGCACTGGGAGTGTTCCGTGCTGGCTCGATGAGCATGGCAGGCTCTGGCCCGGAGGAGTATCGCCGGATCCTCACCGCATCCATCCGCCTCTTTGGCGTCATTGCGATTGTGTCGCTGCTACTTCAGGTCGACTTTGCCCGGCTATATCTGGCCATTGCGTTTCCTGCCGGTGTCATCGGGCTACTCCTTAGTCGTTGGTGCTGGCGCAAGGTTATTGCGCGTCGTCGGCAGAACGGGCAGTTCCAGACCGCGGTGCTTGCTGTGGGTGCAGAAAGTGCGGTGCGGGAGTTAGCGGAGTCTTTTGAACGCGGCAATGCCGATGGTTACCGTGTGGTCGGGGTGTGCACACCGGGACGTACAGGCGCTCGTGGCGAAGCGATCCGCACGGCAAAACGTGATATTCCGATTCTTGGCGATGAGTCCAATGTCATTGCTGCACTTGAATTTTGTAGTGCTGACACTGTTGCTGTTACCGCTACAGAGAAGCTCGGGCATGACGGCATGCGCGAACTGGCGTGGGCGCTGGAGCCCTACGACGTCGATCTGGTGGTGGCGCCCGGTGTTATTGATGTGGCGGGTCCGCGCCTAACGATGCGCCCTGTGGCGGGGTTGCCCCTGCTGCATGTGGAGAAGCCGCGCTATCACAGCGCCCAGCAGTTCCAGAAGACCGCTTTCGATATCGTCTTTGCTCTTGCTGCATTGATCGTGATTTCACCCGTGATGCTGGCGACGGCATTGGCAGTCAAGTGCACAAGCCGTGGTCCGGTGTTCTACAAAGCAGAACGAATGGGCTTGGAAGGCAGGCCATTT
>JAAYXN010000372.1 GCA_012515885.1 Rhodococcus sp. (in: high G+C Gram-positive bacteria) | reverse complement strand
GATGAGTCGACCCAGGTTGTCTGTGGCGAGATGCTCCCAGCACTGGTCGTCGGAAAGTGCCTGGCCACCTGCTCGGGTTACAGATTCGCTCATCGTTCTCTACTCCTTCGCCTCGTCGATGGGGACGTTACTCGCAGGGACGGTGATAGCGCGCGGTCTACGGGCCGTAGGCTTAGCTGCGTGCGCGTACTTGTTATCGGCTCCGGTGCCCGTGAACATGCCCTCTTGTTGGCTCTCTCTCGTGACCCCAGTGTCTCGGCGCTGATGTGTGCGCCCGGCAACGCTGGGACCGCTGAGATCGCTCAGCAGCAGGCCGTTGATGTTGCGTCGAAGGACGCCGTCGTGGCCCTCGCCCAGTCGTTTGAAGCAGACCTCGTCGTTATCGGTCCCGAGGTGCCCCTGGTACTCGGTGTTGCTGACGCGGTCCGTGAAGCGGGAATCGCCTGCTTCGGTCCGTCCGCCGCTGCCGCCCGCATCGAGGGATCGAAAGCGTTCGCGAAAGACGTGATGGCCGCAGCGGGCGTCCGCACCGCGCACAGCGAGATCGTCGACAACCCCGGCAAGCTCGACGAAGCTCTCGACCGGTTCGGTCCCCACTGGGTCGTCAAGGACGATGGCCTGGCTGCAGGTAAGGGCGTAGTGGTAACCGAGGACCGCGATGCGGCTCGCGCGCACGCTGCGGACCTGCTGGAAAACGGCCACCCCGTGCTGCTGGAGACCTACCTGGACGGCCCTGAAGTTTCGCTGTTCGTCCTGGTCGACGGGGAAAACGTCGTCCCACTGATTCCCGCGCAGGACCACAAGCGTGTCGGCGACGGCGACACCGGCCCCAACACCGGCGGTATGGGTGCCTACACGCCGCTGCCGTGGCTGCCTGAGGAAACCGTCACCGCGATCGTCGAGGACGTCGTCAAGCCTGTCGCTGCCGAAATGGTCAAGCGTGGCTGCCCGTTCAGCGGCCTGCTGTATGCAGGTTTGGCGATCGGCAAGGCGGGCCCCGCGGTAGTGGAGTTCAACTGCCGCTTCGGCGACCCAGAAACCCAGGCAGTTCTGGCATTGCTGGAAAGCCCGCTGGGTGAACTGCTCAACGCGGCCGCTACCGGCACCCTCGATCAGGTAGCGCCGCTGCAGTGGAAGAACGGCTCCGCGGTCACTGTCGTTGTTGCTGCCGAGAACTACCCGGGCACCCCTCGCGTCGGTGACGTCATCTCCGGTGCCGATATCGAGGGCGTTCTGCACGCCGGTACCAAACTGGTCGACGGCCAGGTCGTTTCGGCTGGCGGACGCGTCCTCGCGGTCGTCGGTGTTGGCGATGACCTCACCGCAGCACGCGACGATGCCTACGCCAAGATCGAGCAGATCAAGCTGCCCGGTGGACATCACCGCACCGACATCGGGCTCGCTGCGGTGGAAGGTCGCATCAGCATCTGATGGACTTTTCCCCGTCGGAACGCTCGCGCATCGAGACCTTCCACGTCATGGATGTGTGGAAGGCGGCGGCGCAGCGTCGCCGCACTCACGGGGACGTGTTGACTCTCGCGGCAGGCCAGCCGTCGACGCCCGCGCCGAAGCCGGTGCTTGAGGCGATGCGGGTGTCGCTCGATACCGAACTGTTGGGTTACTCCGAAACGTTCGGCATCGTGGAGTTGCGTACCGCCATCGCGGACTATCACGCCCGGCGCTACGGCATCGACGTCGAACCTGACGATGTGGTGGTGACGACGGGGTCATCTGGCGCTTTCACGCTGCTGTTCCTTGCTGCTTTCGATGAGGGCGATCGGGTTGTTGTCACCCGCCCGGGTTATCCGGCGTATCGCAATACTCTGAAAGCTTTGGGCTGTAAGGTTATTGAACTTGAATGCGATGCCAGCACACGGTTCCAGCCGACTGTTGCGATGTTGGATGCACTGCCGGAGCCACCAGCGGGGCTCATCATCGCGAGCCCCGCAAACCCCACTGGCACGGTCATCGACGCGAGTGAACTGGCGGAGTTGGTGCGCTGGTGCGATGAGCATGGCACGCTGCTGATTTCCGACGAGATTTACCACGGCATCGAGTTCGGTGAACAGGGCACAGCGAGCGCGTGGGAGACATCGAAGAACGCCGTCGTGATCGGTTC
>JAAYXN010000371.1 GCA_012515885.1 Rhodococcus sp. (in: high G+C Gram-positive bacteria) | reverse complement strand
CGACGCTGAAAAATCGTGGCATCTCACGTACTGGCTTTCGTCGCTTTCCGGCGTAGGGTCGGGATATGACCGGCGTAGGCGATCTCCTCGACGGTCTTCGCGCGGCGATCGAAGCCGACATCAAGAAGCTCGACCTCCATGGTCTCAGCGGAATCGTCGACAACACTGCGCCCGCCGCCGCAGACATCAACCCCACAGTTGAGAACAACGCGAAAATAGCTAGCGCGTCGGTAACTGATCGCGCGCCAGAGCCTAAAGAACCCGAAGCTGAGGACCCAGAGCCCTCCAAGGACACCACTACATCGAGCGCTGACGACCATGTGCGCGGCTATCTGTCAGGTCTGCGGGCCGCCCGGATGTGCGTGATCGAAGAACAGTCCCGTCATGCAGGGCTGTGGGCATGGGTTGATCGGGCACCGTCAGCGGCCACCCGCAGGTCCCGTAAACGCACCGCGTTGGCGCGGGTGCGCCGCAGACTCGACCAGAAGCGGTCTGCCGTCAACCTCACACTTGTCCGTGATCGGGGGTTTCAGGACGCCATGGCCCACGCGATGGCCCTTGTCGAGCAGGCCGCTGAACGCAAGACGCCCAGCACCGTCGATGCAGGTGTCACCGGCGACGCTGAAAATGGATTAGACACCGTGAAGGACTTAGACACCGCGAAGGATTAGATGGGTGCGCTAGACCGGGACTTTTGACCGCAGCAGCGGTCGGCTCTGGATCGCTAACATGGGGATATGAGCGATTCTCCTGCCCACGCTGACCCAGATTCCAGCGTGGAGGTGCCAGCGGCGGCAAGTGGGGGAGTCGCGTTTTCTCGAGTTCTGCCCTGGTTGCTTTTCGTGGGTGGGCTCATCGGGTTTATCGCCTCATTTGTGCTGACGGTGGAAAAGCTCGAACTCCTCAAAGACGGCTCGTACGTTCCCTCATGCAGCATCGATGCGGTCATGGATTGCGGCGCCGTGATGGTCACATCTCAAGCGGCCGTCTTCGGATTCCCGAACTCGCTGATCGGTCTTGCTGGGTTCGCGATAGTCACCACTACCGGCGCGGGTCTGCTCGCGCGCGCCAGGTTTGCTCGCTGGTACTGGTTGGGGCTGCAGATCGGGCTGACGGCTGCGGTGGTGTTCGTCCACTGGCTGATTTTGCAGAGCCTGTTCGTCATCGAATCGTTGTGCCCGTACTGCATGGTGGTGTGGGCGGTGACGGTGCCGATGTTTTGGTACGTGACGCTACGCAACCTCAATCAGGGCGTATTTTCTCCGCGAGTGCCGACGCAGGTGGTCTCCGCTGCGGGAAACCACCTGCTGCCCATCCTGGTGTGGTTCTTCACCATTGGCGGGCTCGTCGTCTACCTGTTCTACATCTGATCCGCGTGGTCGATGCTGACGGCTGCGGTCAGAAGTTGTAGCGATTCGCGTGCGGCAGCCAAAAATTCTGGGTCCGTCACCAGAGTGTTCTCGTCGATGTCTGCGCGGGCGACGGGGACGTGGCGGCAGGCGTCGCGCACGATGTGAGCGCCGGTAAAGGTCAGTACAGCGTCGAGTGCGTGGTGCGCTCCTTCTGCTTTTGAACTATTGGCCGACACATTAAGCCAGGCCATTG
>JAAYXN010000370.1 GCA_012515885.1 Rhodococcus sp. (in: high G+C Gram-positive bacteria) | reverse complement strand
GCTGCTGCGGCCGCGCGCACAGAACGGGTAGACATGGCACTCCTCAAAGAGATTCCAGGTGCCCGTCCTTTGGGTGCCGACTCGCCATTACGACGCGTGGTGACGTTAGCTCTGAGGTAGCAGTGTTGTCTGCGTCGGTGGCGCCCCCCGGCGTGGTGGGCGCCACTTAGGTTAGACGGCCTAAGGGTGTCTATGACGCAAGACACACAAAATGTGTGAGAACTACCAGCAGCGGCCGGGTATATACGGGGTGTCGCGCACGCGTACAACAGAGTTGTCTGGATTACCTAGTATTTCGGGGCCTTTAGGCGAGCTCATGTTCGCCGCCAGGAGCCATTCGTCGCAGGCCACGGTATGCCTCAGCAGGACTACGTAGACCAGCGACAACGGCCTCCACCTCAGCGGCAATGGGCATATCGACACCGTAGTCCCGCGAAAGGGCCATAACGGTCGGCGCGGTTTTCACCCCTTCCGCGACCTGCCCCAGTTCGGCGACAGCCTCCTGCACAGTCTTTCCGCGGGCGATCGCTTCACCGACCCTGCGGTTGCGGGATCGCTGGCTCATGCAGGTAGCGATGAGATCGCCAACGCCGGTGAGTCCGGCGAAGGTTCGCGGATTAGCGCCCATGGTTTCGCCCAGACGCGTCATCTCAGCGAGGCCACGCGCAAGAACCATGGCCCGCGTGTTGTCGCCAACATCGAGTCCGTCCGCCATCCCCGATGCGATAGCAATGATGTTTTTCAGGACGCCACCGAGTTCGCAGCCGAGGACGTCGGTGTTGCGGTACACCCGGAACACCGCGGTAGCGAACAGCGGTTGCAGGGCCGAAGCGACCCGATCGTCTTGAGTGGCGACGACGGCAGCCGCGGCGAAACCGTCGACGATTTCACTGGCAATGTTGGGGCCAGCCAATAGCCCAACAGGATGGCCGGGAAGGCACTGTGCGATGACCTCAGTGGGCCGCAAACGAGACTCCGGTTCAAGGCCTTTCGACAGTGACAGCACAGGAACCCAGGCTCTTAGATCGTTCTCGATCTGCATCAACGTCATCCGAACGGCGTGGGAAGGCACACCAACAACGAGGACGTCGGCTTCGCGTGCAGCCTGATGCAGATCCGCAGTCGCGCGTACACCTTCAGGAAGTATCCGATCGCCGAGATATCGACTGTTGCGCCGATCAGTATTGATCTCATCGGCGACCTGCTGATCGCGGGCCCACAGCAGCGTGGGTGTATTTCGCGCCGCAAGGGTGGCAACCGTGGTGCCCCACGATCCGGCACCAAGAACTACGACATTGACCGGGCGAGACATATGCGGCTCCTGCGGCAGTGAAAAGACGAGCAACGAGTGTGACCGTGCGCACAGCGTCTCACGGAACTAGCCGTCGTCAACAGATTTGAATCACGACACGTGTAGCAAGCGAATCCGCAGGAACACTAAAAGGGCAGATCAATTGTGTTCTCACTAAATATTTTCAATGTCGATGAATCAAACCGATACGCCTGGGTAATTGTGGGAGCGTAGATACTAGGTAGCTCACGAGCTTAGGAGTCAACATGCTCGCTCTCGGAATTATCGGATGGATCATCATCGGCGGTCTCGCTGGCTGGATTGGCAGCAAGATTATGGGCACGGACGCGCAGCAGGGCATTGTCCTCAACGTCGTCGTCGGTGTGATTGGCGGTCTTCTCGGCGGCTGGCTGTTGAGTATCTTCGGCGTCAAT
>JAAYXN010000025.1 GCA_012515885.1 Rhodococcus sp. (in: high G+C Gram-positive bacteria) | reverse complement strand
GCTTCTGGTCGGCAAGGGTTTTGACAGTTTCTGTCCGCTCGGTCCGGTGATTGCCACCGGGCTCGATCCGTCGAACCTCAGGCTCGGCGCGCGCGTCAACGGGGTGGAAAAGCAGGCGAGCAATACCGCCGATCTGCTGTTTTCGGTACCGCAGCTGATTTCCTACCTCAGCACCGCGATCACCTTGCAGCCGGGCGACATCGTCATCACCGGTACGCCGTCCGGTGTCGGCCCAATACTGCCTGGCGACAGCGTCGATATCTGGGTGGAAGGCGTTGGCACCTTGACCAATCAGGTGATTGCCGAGTAGCTGCCGTAACCTCGTCGACGCAAAAACGCTGCGAGCTCCTGTCGGCACCGAGTTGTCATGGAAGCCGTAGCGGCTGAGCACTCATCGCTACCCATACCGCAAGTCGTTCGTTTGCCTCGGCAGCCCTAGCAATTGGCCGTAAGCATGCACGCAGGGTCGATCAAATCTCCTGGTGCCGCTCTCAATTCAAAAGCGCGACATCGACCTCTTGATCCTAATACAACTACGTGTCGCTCGCCTTCGTGGCGTGGCTGGCCGAACGCGTCGGCGTCGCGGCATGGTGACGGCAGGACGAACTCGGAAGTCGACGGCGCGTTGGTGGTGCCTGAGGCGGACTTCCGCACTTCCGTCACTCAAGACGTTCTCGGTCTTGCAGCGCCAGTGCAGAAGGGTGACCACGAATACTCTAGCTGACAAAATCCTCGCGGATCGGCGTGAACACCTCGATGATCTCGCCCGCTTCCAGGCACCTTGCCGCGTGCATAAGGTTCGACTGGACAAGAAAGCTGTCCCCCGGTCCCATCTCTTTCGTCACGCCGTCGATGGTGATTTCGAAGCGCCCGCTGACGACATAGCTCGCCTGGACGTGCGGGTGGTTGTGCAACGGACCGGTGAGGCCCGTCGTGAACGCGTTGCGCATCATGAGAAGCTCGGGTTCGTAGACGAGTATCTTGCGGGTCGTATCGCCGGGTTTCGCATACCACTCGACGTCCGCGTCCCTGAGATGGCCAACGCGCTGCTTCGGCATTGTCATGCGTCTGTCCTTTTAGTTGCGAGGATATCGGGCCGGTGATCGTGCAGCGCGCGCCAGCCGAGGTGCTGCTCGGCTCTGCCAGTGTCGAACATTGGCGCGAAGGGCCGCCGCGCGTAGAGTGCATGGTCAACCGTCTCGGGCAGACCTCCGAATGCCGCCCGCACGCGCTCCAGCGTCGGCTCCGGGTGGAGCGTCGACGGAGCGGCCAGCCAGTACGCTTCGAAACCGCGCCACGGCGCGACGATGGCCAGCCGGAACGCCTCCGCTACGTCGCGAGGATCGATATGGTGCCAGCACAGCCCGCCGCCGGCCGCCACATGGCCTCCGGCGCATGGGCCATGGTAGCCGCGCGGGTTGGCATGGCGGGCGCGAACTTCACCCATCATCGATGGAAACAGCACGAACACCGGGCGCAGTGCCAGCACCTCCAATCCACGCCGCGCAAAGGCTCGACCCGCTTCTTCCGCCAGCAGCTTCGACAAAGCATAGGGATCGGCAGGGCGCAGTTCGTGGTCTTCGCGCACGGGCAGGACTTTCGGGCACCAGAAATTCTGCGGCCATACGGTGTTGCCCAGCACGCTGTCACTG
>JAAYXN010000024.1 GCA_012515885.1 Rhodococcus sp. (in: high G+C Gram-positive bacteria) | reverse complement strand
TGGATTTCTCGCTCTCTGAACAGGTAGCGGGGACGGTGCTGCAGGAGATCACGACTCAACCGCTCGGTGAGTACTCGCGGGCGTTGTATGGCCCGGAGGACTACGGGAATGAGACCACGGTGCTCGTCCAGCAGGGGAATGTACTGATCCGGGTGTCGGCGGCGATGCTCGACGGCGATCCGACCGCGGACGCCGTGGCGGTGGCCGAGGCGATTCTGCTCAAGGTTCCGGTTGAGCAAACCCCATCGATCGATCAGGGCACAAGCGGCACAACGGGATCGGCGATCACGGCCGACTCCGGAACCTTATCCGGCACTGGCGGCCTTACGGTGCAGTTCTGGGATGTCCGGAACAACGTGCCGGACAACACGACTCAATGTGTGCAACTCGTTGGCGCTACGGAGGTGCTCTGCGCTATCGACTTCCCCGATGGGAAAATACAGATGAATGGGATCCCTGCAGGAACCTACGAAGTCTGCGTGACCCGCTTCTACCCAGATGTCCAAGGCGGACCCGTTTGGGCCTGGTTCCGCAGTCCCGCCAGCGTCACCATTGCCCCGGGGAGTCATGAAACGCTCACGCTCAACTTGTACCTGGATTTTGAACCTGGCGAGCGCACGCTGTGCGGGTTCGATGACACGACATCCGCCTCCAACGGAAACGCATCGAGCGACACCAGCAGCTCGGTGACCGCGCCAGACTCCAGCGGTTCCGCGACCACGCCAGATTCGGGAAATTCAACCGAAGCGACGTTGCTAATGACGTTCCGGGGCTGCCCCGAGGGGTTCGATCCCGCCATCGGTGACTTCTGGGCCGAGTGCACGATTCCGCTTGATGCGCCGGATGCCGCGTTCCTGTACTGGGGTGGCGATGGTCAGGGCGGCATGAACATCTGGGAGCTCGACCGCGAATACAACGGTGAGTACGTCCACAACGCCAAATCCGCCACGATGAACCTCCGGATCACGGGCCTGGCGCCGGTTGTCCGCGACGATTACCAGGTGTTCGGCGCCGATGGCGCGGACGGTGACGCCTACACCGTCAACCTCGTCGATGGAGAAACCCGCGAGGTCTACGTCTTCTACTGGTTCACCTGATTCGAAGAGGAGCCTGTAGCGCCGCCCTCGTGGCGGCTTCAACGAGCGGCCGTCCCGAGGTCGGCACTACTGCAAGCATCTCAAATGCGTCGCCCGGATGTTGAACTGAACCGGACGGGCGATCAAGGGTGGATCGAGGCGACGACGTCTACCGCGGCGGCCCGTGGACTGAAATAGGCCCCGGCGCCCCCCGTCCAGTTGGCTGTTGTATGGCGGAAAAAGCGACATTGATCGCTGTGAACGGTGTTCCTATCGAGCGATGGGGGCGCCGCCAAGTCGCTGCTACGGGTGCAGGTTCGGCTTCTGCGTGCGCGTTTGCGGTTCCGGCATACAATGGCGGCATCTCGACTCGCGCACCCAGGGAGATGCAGCCATGGCGATCACCGAACGACGACCCCCCCGACGCACCATCGGCAGCGGGCTCGATGTCCTCACCACCGACATCGACCTGCCGCCGTGGGCACGCA
>JAAYXN010000369.1 GCA_012515885.1 Rhodococcus sp. (in: high G+C Gram-positive bacteria) | reverse complement strand
GGCTTTACGCAGCGGATTGTCGATTCCACCGTTCACCATGGCGGCGTTGAGTGGTCCGGCAATCATGTGCAGCTTGTCCGCAGGAATCTGCGGGACGATCTCACCGAGCTGCTCGGGAGTGATGAAGACAGGCATCTCAGGTGCTGCTGCGGCGGCGACAGCTGTTTCAGCAGGTGCGGCAGCGGCAGCAACTGCTGCCTCGTCTGCCTGGGGCTGCTGACCTGGCAGCGACAGCGCTACCAGCATCTGACGTGGGTCATATGGGCTGGTTGCAGCTGCTTCAGGCGCAGAGGATGCGGCAGTGGCTTGCTCAGCGCCAGGTGCTGCGCTCACGACAGCAGCGGTGCTGGTGGCCAGGACGGTGGTGGCTGCAGCGGCGAAACCAAGTCGACGTGCGTATGTTGATAACTGCAAGGGAGTGCTCCATGTGTTCTGTCGGCCGCGCAATGCGGGCGGTCTTGGAAACTTTGCGATGCGATACGAAACGGGAACCAAACTCTCGGATCGATCACTGCTTAGTCGCAAATGGGTCACATCCAGGTAACGGCGAAAGTAACGAGGTTTCAAGCAATGATGGCGGGCGTCACAATACGATCGTATTTGTGAGCCAGGTCACACTTGCTGGAGCCGAAGGGGCTTCGATGGATTGAGAATTGAGCCGCGAATCCAGTCGCCATAAACGCAGCCATCGAGAACATTCGTCTCGGTAAATCCGCTTAATCCAGTGAATATCCATGTAGCAGTGGATGATTCAGGGTTGCCTCGCGATCCCCCGTGCGGACCCCTTCGGTTTGTGAACTATCCCTGACAATTTGGCCGCCCCGCCGCTGACGCCGCATTACATCGATGCGATTCAGCCAATCTTCGTGACATTAAACGGACAATTCAGGCGTCAAAGATTGCCCAGATCACATAACAAACAAGCAACGTTGACCCTCAAAGCCTCGGTTATATAACGGCCTCGGGGCGTGATCCGCCGTCTCGATCAGTACACACCCGCACCTTCGCCTCCATGTGCATCAGTAGTCACATCGAGCCGTGATCTCCCCGTAGCCAAAAGCGCCATCTGACAGAGCCGATAACCTTATACCCCTCCTGACCTGCACCGGAGCCAGCTCCCGCCCCCGAAAATAACGGCCGCATGGCCCCTCCGGCAGCTGTAGCCAGCCAGATGAGCCATGCGGCAGATAACGATGCACTCTCCAGACGGCGGCGCCACCGACTCCTGCGCGCTGCCGCTGAGGCGAGTCCTGACCGCGGCTACTCGCGGCCCAGGGAAACCCAGCGAGGATCAGCTGCCCTGGCCCCAACTGTCAGGTCAGCGAGCTGATCGAGCCGTCCACGCTGCTCAGCAGTCAACAAGACGTCGATAGCACCGGCATTTTCGGTCACACGCTGCGCGAACCTCGTGCCCGGAATCGGAACGACAGGCAGATCCAGTTCACGGCCCTTGTCGTAGAGCCACGCCAGCGATACCTGCGCCAGCGTCGCATCTACCTCGGCTGCCACCTCACGCAGAATGTCGAGCACCTTCGAATTGGCTGGTAAGGCGTCCGGCACAAATCTGGGGAAGCGGCTACGCAGGTCGTCGTCGCCCAGCGACGTCGGGTCGTAGGAGCCCGCCAGGTATCCGCGGCCGACGGGTGAGTACGGCACAAACCCGATGCCCAGCTCCTGCGCCGCAGGCACCACGTGGTTCTCGACGTCACGGCTCCATACCGCCCACTCGCTTTGAATGGCGGTGATGGGGTGGACGGAGTGTGCACGTCGTAGTTCGTCGCCCGTGGCTTCCGAGAGGCCGATATGGCGAACCTTGCCTGCCTGCACCAATCCGGCGATGGCGCCGACGGTGTCTTCAATCGGAACATTCGGGTCTACGCGGTGCAGGTAGTACAGGTCTACTGAATCCACCCCTAAACGACGCAGCGATTCATCGAGATAGCCGGCGACGTTTTCCGGCTTACCGTCGATACCTCGCTGACCAGCTGCGATATTGCCTACTAGACCAAATTTGGTGGCCAACTGCACCTCGTCGCGGCGGGTCTTGAGTACTTCGCCCACTGCACGTTCACTATCACCCTGGCCATAAACATTGGCGGTATCGACGAAGGTGACGCCGATATCAATTGAGTGGTGGATCGTCGCAACTGCTTCGGCAGGATCGACGGGGCCGTACACGGGGGCAACGGACATTGCGCCGTAACCCTGTGCACTGACCACGAGGCCATCACCGAGTTCGACAGTCCCAACGTGCAGCGCGTTAGTAGTGGATTTAGAAGTAGAGGTAGCAGTCACCCACCAGATCCTGCCTGGAGTGCGCCCGCTGTGCAGCGAACTGAATCAGGACGATTTTTTATCTCCCCGACCGTGCCGTGAGGAAACCTGACCGCAGAATCGTCCACCACATGGTCACGTTTGTTCGACGCGAACAGCGAAATCACCCTTAGTGATGCAAAGGGTGCGGCAACGGGGAACACTCGATGTATGAGCACTCAACGACACTCCGACATCAAGCCACGTAGTCGCGACGTCACCGATGGTCTTGAGAAGACAGCCGCCCGCGGCATGCTTCGCGCCGTCGGCATGGGTGACGACGACTGGGGAAAATCGCAGATCGGTGTCGCGTCCTCATGGAACGAAATCACCCCCTGCAACCTGTCGCTAGAACGCCTCGCAGTCGCCGTTAAAGACGGAGTCCATGCCGCAGGCGGCTATCCCCTCGAATTCGGCACCATCTCCGTCTCCGACGGTATTTCCATGGGCCACGAGGGCATGCACTTCTCTCTTGTCTCCCGGGAAGTGATCGCCGACAGCGTTGAGACAGTGATGCAGGCTGAACGCCTCGACGGCTCCGTCCTCCTCGCCGGTTGCGATAAATCGCTGCCCGGCATGCTCATGGCGGCGGCCCGCCTCGACCTGGCAAGTGTGTTCCTCTACGCCGGATCGACCCTGCCCGGAATCGCGAAACTCTCGGACGGCACCGAAAAACAAGTCACCATCATCGACGCCTTCGAAGCCGTCGGGGCCTGCTCGCGCGGGCTCATGAGCAGCGCAGACGTTGACGCCATCGAACGAGTCATGTGCCCAGTTGAGGGAGCCTGCGGCGGCATGTACACCGCGAACACGATGGCCAGCGCCGCCGAAGCACTTGGCATGTCCCTGCCGGGTAGCGCCGCCCCGCCGGCCACGGACCGGCGCCGGGATGGTTTCGCGCGCCGCAGCGGTGAAGCCGTCGTTGAACTGCTGCGCCGCGGCATCACCGCCTCCGACATCCTCACGAAAGAAGCGTTCGAGAACGCGATCGCCGTGGTCATGGCGTTCGGTGGGTCCACCAACGCGGTGCTGCACCTCCTGGCTATCGCCAACGAGATTGGTATTGAGCTGACCCTCGCCGATTTCGCCCGCGTCGGCAATCAGGTTCCGCATCTCGCCGACGTCAAACCGTTCGGTGCTCACGTGATGACTGATGTCGACCGTATCGGCGGTGTCCCTGTCGTGATGAAAGCGCTCCTCGACGCCGGGCTTCTGCACGGCGATTGCCTCACCGTTACTGGCCGCACGATGGCCGAGAACCTCGCCCAGATCGCGCCGCCAGACCCAGACGGGAAGGTGCTGCGCGCACTGAGCTCGCCCATTCACCCCACCGGTGGCATCACGATCCTGCACGGCTCACTGGCCCCGGAAGGTGCCGTCGTGAAGTCCGCTGGATTCGATTCGCACATTTTTGAGGGCACCGCCCGCGTCTTCGACGGCGAGCGTGCAGCGATGGATGCACTCGAAGACGGCACCATCACCGCTGGCGACGTGGTGGTCATCCGCTATGAGGGCCCCAAGGGCGGCCCCGGCAT
>JAAYXN010000368.1 GCA_012515885.1 Rhodococcus sp. (in: high G+C Gram-positive bacteria) | reverse complement strand
GTTTTAGATCGCCAACTCGGCACCAAGTGGCGCACCCGGTTCGCCGAGTTCGACGACGAACCCACCGCGTCCGCCAGCATCGGTCAGGTGCACCGCGCCGTCTGGTCCGATGGACGCGACGTCGCCGTCAAGGTGCAGTATCCGGGTGCCGATGAGGCCCTTCGCGCCGATTTGAAGACGCTAGCGCGGTTTGCCGGTGCGTTTGGTTCGATGATGCCCGGTGTTGAAGTCGGACCCATCATTGACGAGTTCCGTGAACGCACCGAAGAGGAACTCGACTATCGGATTGAAGCGGAGAATCAGCGCGCCTTCTCCCGCGCGTTCACCGGCGATGACCGTTTCGCCATCCCAAGTGTAGTTGCCAGTGCACCGAAAGTGGTTGTCACTGAATGGATGTCAGCGACTCCCCTCGCTCAGATTGTGAGTGGCGGGACTGAGGAGCAGCGCAATCGTTGCGGCGCCCTTCTCGCAGAATTCCATGTCGCCTCGCCCAGCCAAGCGGGTCTGTTGCACTGCGATCCGCATCCAGGCAACTTCATGCTTCACCCCGATGGGCGTCTCGGCGTCATCGACTTCGGGGCGTGCGCACCGTTCCCGGGCGGCTTGCCGCCGATTCTGGGACGGATGCTGCGGCTGGCCCAGGAGAAAGATTTCGATCAGCTGACCCGGCTCCTGCATGACAACGGTTTTGTCCTGCCGGGGCGCACCGTCACCGATACCGAGATCGCCGAATACCTGCGTCCCTTCACCGACCCCATTCAGTCGGATTCTTTCCATTTCACGCGGGCGTGGATGCAGCAGGCCGCGGGTGTAGCCACGGATCTGTCGGGTTCGCATTTCCGGACGGCCCGGGCCCTGAATCTTCCCCCCGAGTACCTCATGATTTTCCGGGTGCTTCTCGGGTCGGTGGCCATTTGCGCTCAGCTTGATGCGCAGGCGCCGTACATGGCGATCCTTACGCGCTGGCTCCCTGGCTTCACGACACCGCCAGAATCGCTGTAAGTCTGCGCAGACAGGAATTGCCAGCAGGAATGTGTCCTGCTGGCAATTCGCTGATGTGGAAGGGGTAACCGCCTAGGCGCACGGCGGCGGGCCGCCTCAGCAACACGGCGGCGGGCCGCCTCAGCAACACGGCGGCGGGCCGCCTAGGCACACAGCGGTGTCGCGGGGTTCTGCTGCGGTGCCAGGGCGGGTGTCTTGCGTGGACGTCCACGTGGACGCTTGCGGGCAATGACTGTTCCTTGGTCGAAGATCTCGCCACCCCACACTCCCCAGGGTTCTCCGCGGTCGAGTGCGGCCGCGAGACAGCGCTGACGGATGGGGCAGTCCCCACACAGCGCTTTGGCTTCTTCAAGCTGGGTGGGAGCGTCTGCAAACCATAGATCTGGGTCGCCGCTGCGGCACGGTAGGTCGCGGCGGGAAGCTACCTCCTCGATAAAACTTGCAGTGTCGTCAATTGTGGTGTCGTTACTGGTGGCGGTTGTGCTGCCTACAGTTGTGATAACCCCTCGGCATGTCGGTGCAGACACGTCGTCCTCCTCGGCTTTTGGCTCGTTGTCGCAAATGTGGAATCGGTTGCGAACCGCGGTGACGAGAGAGGGGGATTGCGCCTCTAAACGAAGAAAGCCACGGTTCGCGCTGGGCGTCCGTGGCTCGGGTGGGGCATGACCTAGTGGTCGAATACCCGGCTACCGTGAGGCACGGACAGGATCGCTGCTGCTGGGGCGGCCGCTTTATGGGCTGCGCGACGTGAGCGCAGACGGGCGGCGGATGCTGCTGCATGGACGGCGTGTACGCCGATTGCTGCGTGAGCGACAGCTGCTGGGCTGAAGTTGGTCATGTCATCCACCTCCCTTTCTGATCTCGATCCGGGCAATTACTGAGGTCTTGCGGCGATCGCACTCAGAGCTACAACGAAGCTAGCTACGACAAGCACGATCTCGGTGCACAGCCCGACTCTTTACGAAGAGCGGGGGCCGTGCGCGTCGATTAAACACATTAGGCACTTCTTTGCGGGTGCACAACCTATTTTCTACCTGCGGAAACACGGCTCCGGACGAGTGCGAGGACTTCCGCGCCGTACGTTTCGAGTTTCTTTGCCCCGATTCCGGGGATCGCGACTAGCGCCCGGTTGTCGGCGGGGCACTGCTCGGCGATGGCAGTCAAGGTGTTGTCGCTAAAGACCACGTAGGCCGGGACCTTGAGTTCACGAGCTGTTTCGCGTCGCCATTCTTTGAGCGCAATAAGCAGTTCTTCGTCCAGGTCTGACGGGCATCCTTCGCACCGGCCAAGCATGGTCGCGGACGATCCCATCAGGGATTTTCCGCACACCCGACAGCTGGGTCGTTTGCGCGTGTTTGTTGTGGGTGCCGCGATACGTGAGGCTGGCGATTCGTCCGGTATCAACCCGTGCAGGAATCGGGAGCGTCGACGCGATTTGCGGCCGCCTTCGTTGCGGGCAAGGGCCCAGGACAGTGCGAGGTGCTCGCGGGCTCGCGTCACACCGACGTACAGCAGACGACGTTCTTCTTCGACACCGGCTTCATCCGGAGCGGAGTTGGCATCGCCCAGGACGTGCTGAATGGGCAAGGTGCCGTCGGTGAGTCCGACAAGGAACACCGCATCCCATTCAAGGCCTTTCGCCGCGTGCAGCGACGCCAACGTCACGCCCTCCACCACCGGTGGGTGCCGGGATTCGGCACGCGCCGACAGTTCCCGCAGGAGTCCTTCCAGGCTTAGCTCCGCGATGGTGCCGACCAGTTCTTCCGTCAACGCGACGAGGGCCGACAGCGACGACCACCGTTCCTTGGCCTGCGCACCCGCAGGTTCGGTGTCGGTGAGCCCCAGCGGCACAAGGATGGCCCGGACGAGGGTCACCAGGTCTGTGCCCACAGCATCGGGAAGGTCGTCACGGCTACCGGCCTGCCGCAGCGCGTTAACCGCTTGACGCACCTCAGTGCGGGTGAAGAAGCCTTCTCCCCCGCGGACCTGGAACGGGATCTCCAGCCGGGTCAGCGCAGCTTCATGCGCCTCAGACTGGGCGTTGATGCGATAAAGGATCGCGATCTCGGACGCCGGAACACCGGAGTCGATGAGCTTCTTGACCGCCTTGGCGACGGCTGCTGCTTCGGCAGGTTCATCGTCGTATTCGAAGAACTGGGGCTCCGGCCCGCTCTCACGCTGCCCGATGAGTTGCAGTCGCGTGCCCGCGATCCGGCCACGTGCCGCGCCGATCACGCGGTTGGCAAGCGAGACCACCTCCGGGGTGGACCGGTAGTCGCGTTCGAGACGCACCACGGTGGCGTCGGGGAATCTGCGGGAGAAATCGAGCAGGTACGACGGCGTTGCGCCCGTAAACGAATAGATGGTCTGGTTGGCGTCCCCCACCACCGTGAGGTCGTCTCGCTCACCGAGCCACGCGTTGAGCACGCGCTGCTGCAGCGGGGTGACGTCCTGATATTCGTCGACGACGAAGCAGCGGTAGCGGTCCCTGAACTCTTCCGCCACGGCCGTGTGGTCTTCTAGCGCGGCTGCCGTGTGCAGCAGCAGATCGTCGAAATCGAGGAACATGCCGTCTTCGCCGCGCATCTTCAGCTGCTCATACCCGGCGTACACCTGGGCGACCTTCTCTGCGTCAAACGGCACTTCACGGTGTGTGCGGGCGGCGGTGCGCGCGTAATCTTCGGGTGCGACGAGCGAGGCCTTGGCCCACTCGATCTCGCTCGCGAGGTCCCGGATCGCTTCCGTTCCCGTCGGCAACCCGGCGCGGCCCGCTGCCGAGCCGACGACAGCGAACTTTCGGTCGAGCAGCTGCCATGGGGTGTCTCCGACTACCTGCGGCCAGAAATATTTGAGCTGGCGCATCGCGGCGGCGTGGAAGGTGCGGGCCTGCACCGAGGCGCCGTCGCCTCCAACACCGAGATCGCGCAGTCGGGTGCGCATCTCCCCTGCCGCGCGCGCGGTAAACGTCACGGCCAGCACCTGCCCCGCTGAGACATGACCGGAATCGACTAGGTGGGCGATACGCCGGGTGATGGTGCGGGTTTTACCTGTGCCAGCACCAGCAAGCACACACACCGGGCCGCGAGGAGCGCGCACCGCGGCCGACTGTTGGGGATCCAATCCGGGATACATTTCGTCGGCCGACATGCCGTCCATCATGGCACCTGGGACCGACAATGCTGGGGCGGGCGTAGGTGGGCGTCGCGCACCGCAAGGCAACATGGTGTCATGGACGATATGACTGCAAACGATAACGCCGCAGGTGATGCGGTAATCATGTACTCAACCCCGTGGTGTGGCTACTGCCGTCGGCTCAAGACTCAGATGGATGAGGCTGGCATCGGCTACACCGTGGTTGATATCGAACAGGATCCGGCTGCTGCCGAGTTTGTTGGCTCGGTCAACGGCGGCAACCATGTTGTCCCGACGCTGAAGTTCCCGGACGGCAGCACCGCCACCAACCCGACGCTGGGTCAGGTCAAGAAGGCCCTGGGGCTGTAACAACTCCCCCGCTGGCGGCGGGATTAGGGAGCGTCGACCCACGCTTCGAGCATTCCGCGGGCAATCGAGATTGGTCCCGGAAGCAGAAGTGGGACGTCTGCTGTAGCTGCCCAATCGCCTGCCGCCAGCGCGGCACGGACCTCGTCACGCGTAAACCAGTGTGCTTCGGTGATTTCCCCGTCCGCGAACGTCAGCGGTTGGTCCGGGTCACCGATGGCAGCAAATCCGATCATCACTGATCGCGGGAACGGCCACGGCTGGCTGCCGAGATACCGGATGTCTTTGACGTCGACGCCGACCTCTTCTTTGATTTCACGCGCGACGCACGTTTCCAGAGATTCGCCCGCTTCGACGAACCCGGCGAGGACAGAGAACCGGCGCTCAGGCCACATCCCTTGCCGGGCAAGCAATACGCGATCCGCGCCATCATGGACGAGACAGATGATCGCCGGATCGGTGCGTGGAAATTCCTCGTGCCCAGTGGCCCCAGAAATTCGCGACCACCCCGACAGGGTTGGTGTTGTCGGTGAACCATCGCGGGCACTAAAACCGGCAGCGCGATGCCAAGCAAGGACGGCGACAGCGCCGGTGACAAGACCAGCATCAGCGTCGGAAAGTATCGCCCCGACGATACGTAAATCTGCGACCTGGCCGTCCAACTCGGACACCGGTATCGCCCACAGGTGTACGCCATCGCGCAGACCCATGAACACGCCACCCGGCACCGGCTCGGCCGAAAGTTCAGCGGCACGGCGCAGCACGAGCTTGTTGTCAGCGATTTCTACCTGACCGCGCGGGTCCACTCGCACATAGCGGGCACTCGCCCAGCCGCCACGCAGGGCATCGGTATCGCTGCGTAATTCCTCCGCCCGGCCAATATCAGACCGCGACAGCAGGGGTGTCTGCTTCAACTCGAACATTCGGTTGCCGACGTCACTCACGAACGCCACACTACTGCGCCGACGCACCACTAGAGCCGAGCGAACCTAGTGCAGTAGGCGACGGATGTAGAGCAGGCGGTCGCCCGCTTCCACCGAATCGACTTCCGGCGAACCAATACGGATCAGTCGCCCATCACGCACCACACCCAAAACAATGTCGGACAGGTGACGCGGGGAGCCACCGATCTCGTCTTTCTCCACGCTGCGCTCAGCGATCGCGAAGCCAGCTTCCGGAGTGAGGAGATCTTCCATCATCTCCACAACACTGGGCGTCTTAGTAGCGATACCGAGCAGACGACCAGCAGTTTCCGACGACACCACCACCGAATCCGCACCAGACTGGCGCAGCAAATGCGTGTTGTCCGATTCGCGAATAGCGGCAACGATTTTCGCGTCCGGAGCGATCTCACGGGCCGTCAACGTCACCAAGACGGCAGTGTCGTCACGGTTGGTTGCGACAACGATCGACGCCGCGTGTTGAACACCAGCCAGTCGCAAAACATCCGAACGGGTCGCGGAGCCGGTGACCGTCACCAGCCCCTTCGAAGCGGCGGTATCGAGCACCGCCTGGTCGGTATCGACAACAACAATCTCTGAGGGCGGCACCCCGTCACCGAGCATGGCGTCAATCGCGGTGCGGCCCTTCGTTCCGTAACCGACAACGACGGTGTGGTTGCGCACGCGATGCCTCCAACGCTGAATCATGAATGCTTGACGAGAGTTTTCGGTCAGTGCCGCAAGCGTGGTGCCGACCAAAACGATGAGGAAGAAAATGCGCAGCGGAGTAATGAGGACGACGTTGACGATGCGCGCCGTCGACGTGACCGGGGTGATGTCGCCGTATCCCGTTGTCGACAGCGACACGGTTGCGTAGTAGATGCAGTCGACCAGAGTCAGTGGCTCGCCGGTGACGTCACGGTAGCCATCTCTGCCGATGTAGACGATGATGACCGCCAGCGCGAGCGTCGCCATGGCGATGAGCACCCGCCGCCAGATCGCGCTGCCAGGGCTTGCGATGCGGCGGGGAATCTTCACAACCCCGACCAGTGCAAAGTCTGGTCGGTCGGTCAGTGTTTCTGACCTGGTCAATCTTGCGCGCAGTCTGCCCGCCATACCATCCTCGTAGTCGCCGCGACAATCCTCTAGCGCGAGCCTAACGGTATCGCCTTGCCGGACCTATCGCATTGCGGATTGTCCGTGCGTGCCCCACGCTGTTGCGCAATCCCACCAAGTGTTCGTTACTGACAGTTGCAGCAACCAATGGTCACAGGGCAGGCTAGCGTTATGTCGCAACAGACTCCTTCAGCACAACGTCCCGCACTGATCATTTCGGTCATTCTTATGGGAGCGGGCGTTCTGCATTTCCTCGCACCGAAGTTCTACGACGCGATCGTGCCGCGATCGCTGCCTGGCGAGCCCCGCACCTACACCTACGCGTCCGGTGTTGCCGAATTTGCTATCGGCACGTCCCTGCTCGTTCCCCGCACACGCCGCCTCGGCGGTACTGCTGCTGCGGCACTGTTTGTCGCGGTCTTCCCGGCAAACATCAAGATGGCCGTGGACTGGATTCAAAACCCGAAGACCACCCAGGTCCAAAAGATCGGCGCTATTGCGCGCCTGCCCCTGCAGATTCCGCTGGTTGTGTGGGCACTACAGGTTCGTAATCGCACCCCCAAGAACTAGCAGTTCTGTAACTAGCGCGAACCGCCCACCAACTCAGCCAGAGCCTGCGCATCTGGGAGCGCGACGGGGGCGATCGTCCGGTTGTGCCGAACGTAGTGGAATGCGGCACGAACTTTTCGCGGCGACGCCCCCATCAGCTCTGCCCACGCCAACCGGTAGGCAGCAAGCTGCATCACGACCGCCTGCTCATTCGCTTCTGACGGCGGCGCCCCTGTCTTCCAGTCCACGACTGTCCAACCGCCCTCCGGGTCCGCGAACACCGCATCAATTCGTCCGCGTAGGACTACGCCGCCGACGGATGTTTCGAACGGAACCTCGACGTCAACGGGAGTGCGGTGCGCCCACTCGCTGTTCAAGAACGCTTCCTGCAAACCCGCGAGATCGTCGTCGCCGCCATCTGCCGCGTCGGCCGCGCCCGGCAGCTCATCGAAATCGAGGAGCCGCACCGCACCAAACCGTGCCTCTACCCATGCGTGAAAAGCTGTTCCCCGGCGCGCTAGCGGGTTGGGTGGGTACGGCAGTGGCCGACGCAGCCTCGTCGCGAAAGCATCCGGGTCAGCTTTGAGTTCAACGAGTTGGCTGACAGACAGCTGACTGGGAAGTACCACTTCCGCGGCGGCGTGCGAGCGCGCCTCACGTTCGCGCAGCAGCGCATCTACATCAGCCGCCCAGCCTTCCGGATCGTCCTCGTACGTCGAATCATCTTCTGGCTCAGCGTCATCTTCAGTGACATTCTCGACGGCATCCACTGAGCGCAGCTCGGTCATGGCCGAGCGCACGAGTTCCGCGCCGGATTCGACGGCGCCCCGGCGAGACCCGAGTGGATCTGGTGGCCAGATCGCTGAATGTGGCTCCGCCGTCAGCGGGTTCTCGTCCCCATCTTCTGGCGGCTCCGCCCACTGATCAATCTGGACAGGTAGTTCCGCGGCCGTCACATACTCATGCAGTTCTTCAAGAAATGCCGATGCACCGCGCGGCTCGCGTCCCTCATCCCAGTGGTAGCCGGAAACGAGAAGTGTCTGTTCAGTGCGGGTAAGCGCGACGTAGAAGAGACGACGGTCCTCTTCCCCGCGCCGCGTCGCGAGCGCTTCCGTGTGATCCTTGATCGCTTGTTGCAACTGTTTGCGGTCGGTGACGTCGTCGATGTTCAGGACGGGCACACCGTCCCCGCCGCCGATGGCACGGTCACCACGCAACGAGGGTGGCAGTTCGCCGAGGACTTTGAGCCAGGTCCCGCTGCTGCGATCTGACGGAAAAACCCCCTGTACAACGTGCGGTACCGCGACGACTTCCCATTCCAAACCCTTTGCGGAATGGACGGTGAGGATCTGGACGCGGTCGGGATCGACCTGCACTTCACCGGGGGTGAGCCCGTCTTCAATCGACTCAGCGGCGGCAAGGTAGGCGAGCAAACCGGGCAGTGTTGCTGACGTTCGATTGGCGTAGGCGGCAACGACATCCGCGAACGCATCGAGGTGTTCTCGCCCGGTGACACCGCCTCGTGCACATACTTCGATACCGATCGCGAGCACGCGTTCGACTTCCGCCACGAGTTCGGTCAGTGGCTGTCCGATGCGCTCGCGCAGTGATGCCAGCTCAGAGTTGAACGCGTTGATTCGGGCGAACCCTGCCGTCGAATAATGTTCTTCCGGCCCGGGATCGGCGAGAGCGTCAGCGAGCCCCGCTTCTTCGGACGCCTCGCCTGGCAGCGTGTTGGCGAGCACCTGGAAAAGTTCGTCAGTATCGGTAACCACACCTGTCGCACCAAATTCGCGGCCGATGCCGAGCTTTTGTGCCCGGTTGGCCAGTGCCCGCAAATCAGCGGCGCCCAGCTGCCACCGTGCGCCGGTAAGCAAACGAATAACCGAAGTTCCGGCCATCGGGTCCGCGACGACACGCAGCATCGCGACGACGTCGGCCACCTCGGGGGTGTGCAGGAGCCCGCCCAAACCGACCACCTCGACGGGAAGGCCCCGGGCACGCAGCGCTTCGGCCATGGGCGCGGAATCAGCGTTGCGGCGCACCAGAACTGCGGCCGTTGGCGGTGGATTGCCTTCCTCGCGAGCCTGCTCGTAGGCGTCGGCGATTGCTGTCGCCACCCATTCGCGTTCTGCGTTGACGTCGGGGTGCAGGGCGAGACGGATATCGCCGGGCTCCGCGCCGGGCCGTGGTTCAAGTTCGCTGACATCAGCGGGTGCTTTGCGCAGCGACCCTGACATGTGGTTGGCCAGTGCGAGGGCTTCTGGTGGGTTGCGCCAACTGGTCAGCAGTTCGAGTCGCGGTGCGGGAGTGTTGTCTTTGAGCGGAAAGTCGGTGGAGAACCGCGGCAGATTGGCTGCGGACGCGCCGCGCCACCCGTAGATGGATTGCATCGGATCGCCGACAGCGGTGACGGCGCATCCTGATCCCCTACCGAACAGTGCAGAGAGCAGGACTCGCTGTGAGTGTCCTGTGTCCTGATATTCGTCGAGCATGACGACCTGGAAGCGAGCGCGCTCCGCTTCACCAACTTCAGAGTGGTTCTCGGCTAGCCGTGCTGCGAGCGACATTTGACTACCGAAATCCAGGGCGCCTTCTTTCCGGAGGGTGTCGGTGAGTCGCTGCACGAGCGGCAGGAGGTCGATGCGTTCCTGCTGTTTCGCTATCAGATCGGTGAGGTCCTTGGGGACAGCCTTTCGCTGTTTCGGCGCGGGCGGCAGGGTATGTATCAGCCGCTCCAACTCGTGATGCGCACCTTCTAGGTCTTTCTGTGTCACGAGGTGTTCGGCGAGTTGTCCATAGAGTTTGAGGACAGCTTCGGTCAACGATGCGGGTGTTCGATCGGTGTCGAGGTCGCCGTCCCACAAGCTGACGACACGGTGAGCTACCTGCCACAGTTCGGTTTCTGACAGCAGCCTCGCGGTGGGTTCGATGGGCAGCAGCAGCCCGTGATCGCCGAGGAGCCGACCGGCATACGCGTGATAGGTGCTCACTTCGGGTTCGCTGCTGCGGATCTTTGCACGCACCAACCCTTCTGGGTCGATCGAGCGCAGGATGTCTGAACCTGCGAGACGGGCGAGGCGTTGCCGAATGCGAACCGTCAACTGCTGGGCTGCTTTACGGGTGAAGGTGAGACCGAGTACAGCGTCCGGCTCTACCCAACCGTTAGCGACCAACCACACCACGCGCGCGGCCATGGTCTCCGTCTTGCCGGCGCCAGCACCAGCCACGACCAGGGTGGGCTGCAGCGGTGCGGCAATAACGGCGGCCTGCGCTGTAGTCGGGGGATGTTGACCGAGTCCTTCCGCGAGCGCAACGGGATCAATCTTCACCGGCAGTACGGTGCTGCCTTGATGCTCTGTGCTGGTCATTGGGCACTCACCTGCCGTCCCTCATCGTGGGCGGGGCAGCTGGTTCGCACCGGGCAGTGCGTGCAGCCGTCGTTAACCTCGGCCCGAAACTGTGGGCCCCTAGTGGCTTCCGCCGCGGCGCGAATGACCTCGATCCACCGCATCAGATCCTCGTCGGAGAGAGCCGACTGGACGCGCTCAGTGGCACCAGTTTTCGTGTGCGACTTAGCGACGTAGACCAGTCGCGCCCCGCCGGGCTTGGTGGCTGGCACGCCCTCGACAGCGCCGAGCGCGACCGCCGCCTGATACACGGCAAGCTGTGGGTGTTCGTCAGCCTTGTCTTGGCTGATGGGGTTCTTGCCTGTCTTGAGATCAACAACAACAGGCTTTCCTGTGTCGTCCCTTTCTAGGCGGTCGATGCGGCCGTGCAGGCGCACCGCTGGATCGGTATCGCTGCCAGGCTCTATTTCGCCGTCGAGGGTGACTTCCACGCCCATCTCGGTGAGGTCGCCGCGGGTTGCCGCCATCCAGGC
>JAAYXN010000367.1 GCA_012515885.1 Rhodococcus sp. (in: high G+C Gram-positive bacteria) | reverse complement strand
TTAAGGGGTGAGGTTTCTTCGGCGACCACCTGGGTGCAAACGGCGCATTTGTGTCGCCTCTCAGGCTGTGGGTGACAACGGCGTAGCAAGCTCCGCCCCTACCCCGCTCTCTACTCCCTATTCCCCGCTACTCCGGCACCGCCGCGAGCGCCTCGATCTCAACCAGCGCATCGGGGCGCGCCAGTCCGGCGACATAGAACGCTGTCACCGTCGGCGGACCGAGGCGCGCTTCGGGGATCTGCATCACTGCCTCGAACCCTTCCTGAATCGAGTGTCCCTGCACGATGTAAATCGCCAGCCGGATCACGTCGTCCATCGTGGCGCCCGCCGCTTCCAGCGCGGCGAGCACGTTGCGGAACGCCTGCGCCGACTGGGTGGCGATGTCGTTGCCGACGATCTGGCCGTTGGCGTCGGTCGCGTTTTGCCCGCCGACAAAGACGAGCCGGGCGCCGCTGCTGACGGTGATGACCTGCGAAAAGGCAGGGCTGGTGTGGAGCGTGTCGGGATTGATACGGGTGATCACGGAGCGCTCTCCTTTCATGCGGCACGAGTACGCTGCGCCAGCGAAATCAACGCGTAGATTGTAGCAGTTCCGGCGAAAAACAGCACATTCGTTCTATCGTCTTTAACGGAACAGTCGGTGGTTTCACGGTAAGGGTTTGATTTCTTTACTTTTTTCAGAATTTTTGCGGGTTTTTTGCGAATCTGAACAACTCAGCGCGCATTAGTGGGGTAAAGTAGGCAGTACAGTACTAATAGCCATAAGCAGTGGCTCCGCAGGGGAGCCATGCCTCCGGCCATGCAAAGTGGCCGGATGCCTGATCGACAGAGGAGAGGGAGATTATCGAGTAGTACCGTATACCGCACGCAGACCACACAAGTCGCCGGATCTTAGCTTAGGGGAGCTGGTTCCGGTGGGCTATGCATGCGGTCATTCTGGTTAGTCCCAACGGGTGGGAGACAGCATAAACGAAGGGAAGAAACCATGTCACGATTCAACACCCGGTCACTCGCCGCAGCTTTGTGCGGAGTCATGGTTCTGAGCATCTTCGGAGTGTCCATGGCCCTCGCCAGCATGGGCCAGCCTGTGCGCACGGCCCTGGCGCAAGCGACAACAGAAACCTTCTGCGTCGTCGCTGACGCGCGCGTCGAACGCGATGACCCCGACCGGAATATCGGTGGCGGGGTTATGCTCCAGGTCGATTCGCCGAATGAGGACGGCCTGGGCGAGATGCAATCGTACCTGAAGTTCGATGTCACAATCCCGGCGGGGGCCACCATCACCAGCGCCACGCTGACTTTGTGGGTCCGCCCCACCGGCACCAACGGGACGCAGCACAACGTCCATGTTTATTCGGTTTCCAACGATTGGACCGAATCGGGGATTACCTGGAATAACAAGCCAGCGCTTGGCATGGATGTCGGGATGCTGCCGACAATTCCCGCTCCGAATGGGACTTCGTTCCCTGTCAGCGCGTCAATTGCGGCGGCAGCTTTCAGCGGCCCGGGGACCTACGCGTTTGCGCTGGCCTACCCGCCCGGAGAAACGCACTCCGACGGCATTGATTTCCAATCGAAAGAAGGCGCTTCGCCCGGCCCGTGCCTCGACATCACATATACCGAGGGCGATGTAGATACAGA